>DATMYQ010000058.1:0-14243 GCA_035560935.1 Patescibacteria group bacterium
CACTTATATACTATTGAAGTTTTTTCTTCCATTAACATGCAAAGCAAATACTTCTCCTGACAAACAATCTTCCCGTTATGTCTTTTGGAAAATACAGAAGTGGTATTTCCGCATTGTACACAAAAATACCACTTCAGCTTACGTGCCCATTCTCTTTAGCTCTCTGCCGCCATAATGGCCGTCATCGCAGCATTCACAGCTTCGTTACTGCCAAAAAAAGCCACCGTACTCACATGCTGCGGACAATTGCCGTGAATCTCCGCAACAATGACATTGCCAGCCTTTTGCGCCATGTCGGTATAGTAGAACAAATTAGGCAAGCTGGTCTGAATCAGTCCCACTGCATCAAAATTCGCCTCTTCCACCTGCCGGCGCAACTCTCCGGGCATACGCCGCATTAACATCGCAATCACCGCCGGGCGCGGCGCACGGATAATCCGACTGTTCAGCATGTTCTCCACTCCTTTTGCTCTAACTAACTTTATGGTATTCCTTTTTTTCTGTCCTGGCAACCAGATTTTTTTGCAAATACACTGGATTTTTGTGTGGTCAGCCATATGGCCGATGACGGGCAGTCAATCCAGAAAAAAAGCCATGTTGCCGCTTCATCAGACGCGACATGACTTTTCCTTTATCCGGGAGGAAACTTTTTCAAAACAAACTCAGCAAAGTAAATCCCAGCATCAACATCCCCACCAAACCATTGCGCAAAAAGTAGGCTTGGGTGATATTACGAAAATCCCGCGGGTTTACGATCGCATGCTGATAAATCAATACGGCGCCGGCCAGCACCACGCCCAGGTAATATACCGGTGCCAGATGATACAGCCAGCCGGCAGCAATAAAGCAACCAATACTGACAGCATGCATCAGCCGCGACAGTACCAATGCCCCCGATATGCCGAAGCGTACCGGCATGGAATTCAGGCCCTGGGCCTTGTCAAAATCCACGTCCTGGCAGCCATAAATGACATCAAACGCCGCAATCCACAATCCCACTGCCAGCCCCATCCAGAGCACCGGCGCGTCTGCCGAACCGCGAATGGCGACCCAGGCGCCCACCGGGGCTAACGCCAATGCCAGACCCAGCACCAAGTGACAGGTCCAGGAAAAACGTTTCATATAAGGATAAATCACCAGCGGTGCCAAAGCCACCGGCCAAAATTTCAGACATATAGGATCCAGATTAAGCACGGCCCCCAAGAACAACAGCAAACTGGCGATAATGAGCAGCACCGCTTCTCGTGGCTTAACCGCACCGGTCACCATCGGCCGCTGGGTAAACCGGGGATGAATCCTGTCATATTTTAAATCAATCAGGTTATTGAGCGCCAACGCGGCGCTGCGGGCACCGACCATCGCCAACGTGATAAAAAGCAAATCCGCGCCTGACGGCAGGCCTCCCTGCGCCAAAAAAGCGCCGATATAAGCAAACGGCAGGGCAAAAATTGAATGGGAAAAAGCAATATTATCAAGATGTGCGCTCAGCTTACCCAAGGCCCAAATCCTTCCACTTCTGATCGACCATGGCCTTTACGTCCACCGACATAACGATCTCATCCGGCCATTCCCGGGTATTGCCTTCTTCCGGCCAGGTTTTGGTCGCATCGATTCCCACCTTGGTACCCCAGTTCGGTTGCGGCGAAGAATGATCCAACACGTCCAGCGGGCCATCTATCATCACAATATCACGCCGGGCGTCAATATTGTTAAATACCCGCCACCAAACCTCTTTCATGTCCTGTACGTTGACGTGAGAATCCACGACAATGATCATCTTGGTAAACATCATCTGTCCCATGCCCCAAATCGCATGCATCACTTTTTTGGCCTGTTGGGGGTAGCTTTTCTTAATTGACACTACCGCACAATTATGGAATACCCCTTCCAGCGGCAGATTGATATCCAAAATTTCCGGTAAGCTCATCTGTAAAAACGGTAAAAAAATCCGTTCCGTGGCTTTGGCCAGGAAACAATCCTCCATCGGTGGCTTGCCGACAATCGTGGCCGGATAAATAGGATCTTTGCGGTGGGTGATGCAAGTAATGTGAAACACCGGATACATATCCGCCAGGGAGTAATAGCCGGTATGATCACCAAATGGCCCCTCACGGCGCAGCTCGTCAATCTTCACATAGCCTTCCAGCACAATTTCCGAAGCGGCCGGCACTTCCACGTCCACGGTTTCGCATTTTACCATCTCCACGCCTTTTTTTCGCAGAAAACCGGCGAACACCATCTCATCGATATCCCTTGGCAGTGGTGCCGTCGCGGCATAAGTCACCACCGGATCACCGCCAATCGCCACCGCGACTTCAATCCGGTCCTTGCCCTGTTCACGGTACGCCCGGAAATTATCGGCGCCGTTTTTGTGCATGTGCCAGTGCATCCCGGTCGTCTGGCCGTCGAATACCTGCAAACGGTACATGCCCACATTCCGTTTTCCGTTAACCGGATTTTTGGTAAAAACCAGCGGCAGCGTGATAAATTTACCGGCATCGTCCGGCCAGCACTTTAATATTGGAAATTTATCCAGTGAAGGATTATCTTTAATAATCACTTCTTTACAGGGTGCCGAGCGCACGTATTTGGGAAAGTTGATCGCCCGTTTGGCCGATGGAATCAGGCGAACCAAATCCATTTTATTCTGCAGCGAAATATACGGCAATTTTAACAAATCCCGAATCTCGGTCGCCACGTCATCCAGTTTTTCCACGCCCAAAGCCAGCGCCATCCGTTCCATACTGCCGAAGGCATTCATCAGCACCGGCATCGAATAGCCTTTTACGTTCTCAAACAATAAGGCGACATTCTTGTCGCCCTCCATTTTGGAAACCCGGTCCGTTATTTCGGTAATTTCCAGCTCGCAGTCCACCGGCACGGTGATGCGTTTTAGCCATCCCCTCGTCTCCAGTGCACTGATAAATTCACGCAAGTCACTAAAAGCCAACTCCCTGCTCCCCTTTCCAGCCTGCTTTCTGTCAGCACCGCACTATTTGCGCAGCAAATATTTCACAATCAGAATACTCACTTCATACAGGATAATCATCGGTACCGCGATCATCGTCTGAGAAAATACATCCGGCGTCGGCGAAATCACGGCTCCTATCACGAAGGACATAACCAGCACCAGTTTTCGCTTGGTCTGTAAAAAGCGAGAACTGATAATACCCAGCTTCGCCAAAACCATAATCAGCAACGGCAGTTCAAAAATAAATCCGAACGGCACTAAAAAAGAGATCACAAAGGAAAGGTACTGCCCGAGTGAAAACAGCGGCTGCAAGTCTTCCGTGGCAAAACCCATAAAAAACTTAATACCGGCTGGCAACACAAAAAAATACGAAAAGGCCAGTCCGACAAAAAACAGCAGCACCGAAGTCGGCACCAGGAAAAGACCGGCTTTACGCTCTTTCGTCGTCATTGCCGGTACAATAAAGGCCCAAAGTTGGTGCAGCACCACCGGTAAGGCCAGTAAAAATCCGGCAAATACCGATACTTTCAAGTAGGAAAAAAATGCCTCGGCCGGATTCATATAGTAAAGTTTACCCGCCGGCGCAGTAATGATATGCACTAATTCCGCAGCATAAAAATAGCAGACCCCGCTCCCCAGCGCGATAGCAATAATGATGGTGATCAATCGCCGCCGCAATTCCTGCAGGTGATCCACTAACGACATTTCGCCTGGATTCTCCGCTGTCGGTGAGTCTTCCACCGGCGGAGCATATCCGGGTTCTTCCGGAGGAGTTGTCTGGGACATAGAGTTTCCTCACTTTTTCTCTTCAGGTTTTTGTGCCGCCGGTTTTTCTTCCACCGGTTTGGCTTCCACATTAATGGGTTCGTTTTTCACTGTTTCCGCAGCATCAGCGGTGGCCCGCTTAAATTCCTGCAGGCTTTTGCCAATAGCTTTGCCCACTTCCGGCAGTTTGCCCGGCCCAAAGACTACCAGTGCAATCACCAGGATCAAAACTAATTCCGGCATCCCAATATTAAACATCTATATATCCCCTCTCCATGACTACCTATCTTTATTATACCCGCCGCATCCTCAAAAAACAACGCGTCCATTGCCGCCTTATCATCGGATGATCTCTGCATAAGATCGCCAGACGCACTGACATATGCGGTCAGTATTCCCGGGCGCCGATAAAATCGACTACGGTCAGTAACGCTTCTCGCACTTCCTGTTTAACACCGGCAGGCAACGCCTCCCTGGCTTGTGCCAGATAGCGGTTTACTTCCTGATAGCTATAAACCATAGCATCGGTTGCATGAACAATATCCAATCCCCGCTGCACCGCCGCATCATCCAAATTCTTTTTCAAGATCAGTTCCCGTAATTCTTCCCGACGGGAGCTGTGACGCAACGCATAAATCAGCGGCAACGTAATAATACCCTGACGCAAATCATTACCTGCCGGTTTGCCCAGTTGTTCCGACGACGCCGTGAAATCCAGAATATCATCCGTTATCTGGAATGCCATCCCCAGTGCGTAGCCGTAACGAAGCAGCGCCTGAACATCAGGTTTCGGCAATCCTGCCGATATCCCTCCCAGCTGACAACTGACCGCCAGAAAATCAGCCGTCTTTTTCGCCACCCGGATTTGATATTCCTCCTCGGTTTGTTCCGGATCAAAAGCCCCCACCGCCTGAAGAATTTCCCCTTCGCACAGCGCACAGACCATATCCGACAACAGTTTCATCACTCCGCTGTCAAAATGGTTGGAAATAGTTGAAAATGCCTTAGCAAACAGATAATCGCCCGTCAACACGGATTGGTGATTCCCCCAACAGGTATTGGCGGTAGGACGATTGCGCCGGGTAGCGGCATTGTCAATCACGTCATCGTGGACCAGCGTTGCCATATGAATCAGTTCCAATCCGGTTGCCAACGCGGCAGCGCGCACTGAATCATACTCACTCCCACTACGGGCACACAAAAGATATAAGGCGGGACGCAAACGTTTGCCCCCCGCCTCTACCAGATGAACACTGATATCCTGAGCCCGGGTCACCGGTGTTTGTATCGTGGAAAACAGTTCTTGCTCCACTCTGGCCAAATCGGCCTGAATTACATCAAATAATGGCTGAACACTCACTCGCATACCACCTACATGAAAAGTCTGTTTATATCATACACTATCCGACAGATGACAGTCTATAGCTATTCGCTGTCCGGCAATACAAATTACCGCTTTTTTTCACATATTCGGAAAATAGATATATTATTGTTGCAATGTATAAGTCCGTCATGTCCTGACCATCGCTGCCCCAAAATAAACCAGGGCGAAAACCGTTGTGGTTTCCACCCTTTATATCCCTTCGTTTTGGCGTGGCCCAAGCACCCCTGGGTTTTGAGGTTTTAAAGTTGCCCCAATAACGCGCCCATCGCAATCGACAGAATTTTTACGTCATGACTGTCGGCACGGGAGGTCACCACCACCGGTTTGGCCGCCCCTAAAATCAGGCCGGCGCTGCGGCCGCCGGCGGCATACATCATCGCCTTGCCCAAGACATTACCGGCTTCAATGTCCGGGACCAGAAGAATATCCGCCCGCCCGGCCACCGGGCTTTTGATTCCCTTATGCCGGGCTGCCTCCAGACTCAGCGCATTGTCCAACGCCAGCGGGCCGTCAACGAGAGCGCCTTTGAGTTGCCCGCGGTCAGCCATCTTCGCCAGCGCCGCCGCATCCATCGTCGCGGGCATATCCGGATTGACCACTTCTACCGCGGCCAGCACCGCGACCTTGGGCAGGTCAATGCCCAACGCACGGGACAGGATCAGACTGTTTTGAATAATATCCGCTTTTTGCACCAAGGTCGGAGCAATATTCATACCACCATCCGTCACCACCAGCAGCCGGTCAAAAGCCGGCAGTTCAACAATCGCCGCGTGGCTTAAAACCCGTCCGGTCCGCAACCCCACTTCTTTGTCCAATACCGCCCGCAACAAATCCGCCGTGTTGATCAATCCCTTCATCAACACATCGGCTTCCCCCCGTGAAACCATCGCCACTGCCTGATAAGCGGCCCGCCGCTCATCCGGTTCATGAACCAAAACCACACCTTCCAGATCGATCCCCATCTGCCCGGCAATGGCCCGGATTTCATCTACGTTGCCAACCAGAATGAATTCTGCAATACGTTTCTCCCTGGCTCCTTTCATGGCTTCCAGTACAATATCGTCCTGAGCCACAGCCACGGCAACTCGCCGGGGCGGTAAATTCTGTACCGCCTTTAGCACATCGTCGAAACACTTAAGCATCCTTCATCTCCCCTTCCTGAAAGTAACGCATGCTAGTCTTCTTCCATTCGCGGGTACTATACAGCATGACGCACTTTCCAATACCAGCTTTTTGCGATAGCTCCTCCGCCAGGCTGACACACTTCTCCCGGCTCTGCGCGTGTACCATCGCAAAAAAATTATACGGCCAGAGCGGCGGTTGAGGCACCCGCGAATAGCAATGGGTTACCGCCCGATGCGCCGCAACCAGCACTCCCACTTCTGGCAAAGCTTCCGTCGGAACCTCCCATGCACACAGTGCATTGGCGGTATAGCCAACTTCCCGGTGACGCAGTACGGCTCCCATCTTTCGCAGCGCACCGGATTTTCGGTAATGCAAAAGACGTTGCAGCAGTTCTTCTTCTTTAATGCCAATCTGTTCCGCCAATGCCTTGTACGGTTCGGGCACCAACGGAAATTCGCCCTGCAGGGCCGCGATGATCTTTTTATCCAAGGCATCCAGCATAGTCCACCGCCTAAACCTATAATTGAAATTCCACACTGACTTTATATTTTTGGGTAGCCGGCAAACTAACCAGCACGCGCAATCCTTCCAGATTGCCGATTTCTCCGAGGATACGGGCCTGTTCCTCTTCATTGGCTGCCATCAGGGTAAACCAGAGGTTAAACTCGCCCTCCCGCTGGTAATTATGCGTTACGCCACCATACTGATTAATAGTGGTCGCCACAGTATCCATCTGCGCCGTTTCCACCTGCAACGCCACTAAAGTACTGACATATCCCAAACAGGACGAATCAAAAAAAGGTCCTATTCGACGAATAAAGCCATGATTCGTCAGCCATCGCAACCGTTCCAGCACCGTTTCCTCATCGGATTCCAGCCGTTCTGCCAGTTGTGCAAATGGCCGGTGAGCAATTGGCAGCTGAGTTTGCACTAAATTAAGTAATTTTCTGTCAAAAGAAGTCAGCATATATCCCCCTGGTTCTTCGCTTCCTCCGCGCGCGATAAATTCGTGTCCCACGCGTCCGTCAAGATTCCCTGACACGCCGATATGGAAAGGGAACAGCTCCTGCTGTCCCCGGAGTATCTCTATCATTTTAACAAGATATCACAAATAACGTCAAGAAGTTCCTGCCGTCCACTGCCATCCGTAGCCGAATAAGCCAGTAAAGGGGTATCTGCCGCACCCATGTCCCGCCGAATCAGGTCAAGGTGCTGCCGCACCTTACTTCGAGCGATTTTATCCGCCTTGGTGGCGATCAGTTGCACCGGTAAATCATGCGCCCGCAACCATGAAAATACGTCTATATCACTGGGTTGCGGCGGATGGCGGCTGTCAATCAGTAAACATACCAGCGCCAGGCGGGTGGATTTCAGCCAATACTCTTCCGTAAATCCCGACCAGCAGCGGCGTTTATCCCGTCCCGTCCGCGCATATCCATAACCGGGTAAATCGACCAACCGGAAATCCTGCCGTTCTTCCGGTCCCAACTTGGCTGTCACCTGATAGAAATTCAAAGTTTGCGTTTTCCCCGGCGTTCCGCTGACCCTGGCCAAACCACTATGGCGGCAAAGCGAATTGATCAGTGAAGATTTGCCTACGTTAGAACGACCGATAAACGCAATTTCCGTCAATTCCCCTTCAGGGTACTGGTCAAACCGGACTGCCGTAGCCTGATAGCGGGCATTGATGAAGTCCCGGCGAACCGTTGGCGTCTCTATGGTCATTCCGTCTTCTCCCCGACAGGTTCTGCGGCAACAAATGCATTGGCCAACACTTCATCCATATGTTCAACCCAAACAAACTCAACCGCCCGTTTCACATTGGCCGGAATGTCATCAAAGTCCCGGCGATTCTCTTTAGGCAGCAAAATCTTCTTAATACCGGCTCGATGGGCCGCCAATACTTTTTCTTTCACACCGCCCACAGGCAGCACCCGGCCCCGCAATGTAATCTCACCCGTCATCGCCAGGTCGCTGCGCACTGCTTTGCCGGTCAGTGCCGACGCCACCGCCGTGGCCATGGTAATTCCGGCAGACGGGCCGTCTTTGGGAATAGCGCCGGCCGGCAGATGAACGTGAATATCGAGTTTTTCATAAAACTCTTCATCAATGCCCAGCTCTTTGGCACGGGAACGAATGTAACTAAAGCCGGCTTGCGCCGATTCCTGCATGACATCACCCAACTGGCCGGTCAACGTCAGCTTGCCTTTGCCTTTCATCGTGGAAATCTCCACCGGCAACACATCGCCGCCCACTTCCGTCCAGGCCAGACCCGTGGCGACACCCACTTGGTTTTTCTCTTCCGCCATGTTCTGGCGATATTTGGGCGTTCCCAACAGAGTATGCAGATTCTGTGTCGTCACTTTAATACTTTCGGTCTTGTTTTGGACAATTTTCCGTGCCACTTTGCGGCAAAGATTGGCAATGCTGCGTTCCAGATTTCGTACGCCCGCTTCCCGGGTATAGTCCCGAATCACCCGTTGCAGCGTACTGTCGGAAAACACGATTTGTTCTCCGGTCAGCCCATGATCTTTGATCTGTTTGGAAACGAGGTAGCGTTTGGCGATTTGCACCTTTTCCTCTTCGGTGTAACCGGCCAGATGAATCAGTTCCATCCTGTCCAGCAGCGGCCGGGGTATATTATGCATCACGTTAGCCGTAACCACCCAGAACACCCGCGACAAATCATAAGGCAATTCCACATAATGGTCGCTGAACGAATTGTTTTGTTCCGGGTCCAGCACTTCCAGCAGCGCCGACGAGGGATCGCCGCGGAAATCCGCACTCATTTTGTCAATCTCATCTAACAAGAATACGGGGTTTTTGGAACCTACCGTCCGCATCCCCTGAATAATTCGTCCCGGTAACGCGCCCACATAGGTCCGGCGATGGCCACGAATTTCCGCTTCATCCCGCACGCCCCCCAGAGAAACCCGGATAAATTTACGTTCCATCGAGCGGGCAATGGATTTGGCTAAAGAAGTTTTACCGACCCCCGGCGGACCCACCAGGCAAAGAATCGGGCCTTTCATAGTCTCGGTTAATTTGCGAATGGAAAGATATTCCAAGATACGTTCTTTTACTTTTTCTAAACCGTAATGATCTTCATTAAGAATTTCTTCCGCCAGGTTAATATCCAGCCGGTCTTCCGTTTCCTTGCTCCAGGGCAGCGCCAGGAGACAATCCAGATAAGTCCGGATAACAGCACTTTCCGCTACCATCGGCGGCATTTTTTCCAGACGGTCAATTTCTTTATTGATTTTATCGGCAACTTCCTGTGGGAACTCCTGCTCGCTTAACCGTTGGCGATATTCTTCCACTTCCGCCGCCCGATCGTCTTTGTCACCCAGTTCTTTCTGGATAGCTTTCATCTGCTCGCGCAGATAATATTCTTTTTGGGTTTTTTCCATTTGTTTACGAACCCGGACGTTAATTTTCTTCTCCAGTTCCAGGATTTCCATTTCCCGTCCCAGAATATCGCAAAGCTTTTCCAGCCGCTCTTTCACATTAATCGCATCCAGCAAGGCCTGCTTATCTTCAATTTTCAACGCCAGGTGGCTGGCCACCAAATCTGACAACCGCCCCGGTTCTTCCACCACCACCACCGAAACCAATGTCTCCGGCGGAATTTTTTTGCTCAATTTTACCCACTGCTCAAACTGAGTAATCACCGTACGGGTCAGAGCCTCGACTTCCGGCGTTTTACCTTCCGTTTCCGCATACTCAGTAATTTCCACCTGATAATAAGGGTCAAAACTTTGATAGGCCGTAATCTCGGCCCGATGCAGACCTTCCACCAGCACACGGATAGTGCCGCCCGGCAACTTCAGCAATTGCTTGATTTCCGCTACGGTACCCACGGAAAAAATATCTTCCGGCTCCGGTTTGTCGGTCTGGGCATCCTTTTGGGTGGCCAGCATAATCAGACGATCCTGTACCATGGCTTCTTCCAGCGCGCTGATGGATTTCTCACGCCCCACGTCCAGGTGAATGATCATATATGGAAAAACGAGTATGCCCCGAAGCGGCAACAGCGGTATGGTACGTTTATTAGTCATCATTTTCGCCTCCTTTAACCGGGTACTTATCTCTCAATCGTCCCGGTGAATATGGGAATTTAAAGCTTCTCTATAATAATATTCTTAACAGATAGGCAAATTCCTCTTTATTGTCCAGATTAAGAATGCGGTATCACAAGAAAAACGTATAATGCATTTTCAAAATGCCTCTTTTATACGCCTGAGTATAGATGCGAAAAAAGAAAAGGGGGAAAACCCCTTTTCTTACGCCGATTCTTCTTTTTTCTTGGTCTTGCGTTCCACGGCAACCAGCATGGGTTCTTCTCTGTTCAGGACTACTTCCGGCGTAACGACACATTTGGTTATATCGGTACGGGAAGGAACTTCATACATGACGTTGCGCATGATAGACTCAATAATGGCTCGCAGCCCCCGGGCACCGGTATTGCGTTTCAACGCCTCCGCCGCGATGGCCTGCAACGCCTCATCCTTAAATTCCAGCTGTACGTTATCCACTTCCAGGAATTTTTGGTATTGCTTCACTAACGCGTTTTTCGGTTCGACCAAAATTCGAATCAGCGCCGCCTCATCCAATGCATCCAACGTGACAATCACCGGCAGCCGACCGACAAATTCCGGTATCAGGCCAAACCTCAGGAGGTCTTCCGGTAAAATCTGTTTGAGGACTTCTCCCAGCTGTTTCTTTTCCTTAGTGCGCAAATCGGCACCAAAACCCATATTTTTCTTACCGGTGCGTGCGCTGATGATCTTGTCAATGCCATCAAATGCACCGCCGCAGATGAACAAAATGTTGGTCGTATCGATTTGAATAAATTCCTGGTGTGGATGCTTGCGCCCACCTTGCGGCGGAACACTGGCCACCGTTCCCTCGAGAATTTTCAGCAGCGCCTGCTGCACCCCTTCACCGGAAACGTCCCGGGTAATAGAAGGATTCTCGGATTTGCGGGCGATTTTATCAATTTCATCAATGTACACAATTCCTTTTTCCGCTTTTTCCACATCGTAATCCGACGCCTGAATCAGCTTCAAAAGAATATTTTCTACATCTTCACCCACATAGCCGGCTTCCGTCAGCGAAGTGGCATCTGCCACCGCAAACGGCACATTTAATATCTTCGCCAGCGTCTGCGCTAACAGTGTCTTACCGCTACCCGTGGGGCCAAGCATGACGATGTTGGATTTTTGCAGTTCCACATCATCCATTTTTGCTCCGAGATTAATCCGTTTATAATGGTTGTACACGGCCACCGCCAAGCTTTTTTTCGCTTCGTCCTGACCGATAACGTACTGATCCAGGATATCCTTGATTTCCTTGGGTTTAGGAACATCCCGCAGTTCCACTTCAATATCTTCACTAAGTTCTTCTTCAATAATTTCATTGCACAGTTCAATGCATTCATCGCAAATATAGACGCCGGGACCGGCTACCAGCTTCTTCACCTGTTCCTGCAATTTACCGCAAAACGAACATTTCAGTTGACCCCTGTCATCCCCAAATTTCAACATACTACCACCTCTCTACTTGGGAGTCTCCTGCTGCCGCATGCCTCTGACAACCACGGAATCAATGAGGCCGTATTCTTTGGCCATTTCACTGGACATATAAAAGTCGCGTTCCATGTCACGTTCAATTTTTTCCAGCGGTTGCCCGGTATGATTAACGAAAATCCCATTCAGCACCTGGCGCAGGTATAATATTTCTTTAGCCTGGATTTCAATGTCCGTTGCCTGACCTTGTGCACCGCCATGCGGCTGATGAATCATAATCCGGGAATGGGGCAACGAATACCGTTTCCCTTTCGCTCCGGCAGTCAGTAGCAACGAGGCGGCGCTGGCCGCCAATCCCAGGCAAATGGTGGAGACATCCGGTTTGATATATTGCATAGTATCATAAATCGCCAATCCGGCAGTGACTACGCCACCGGGGCTGTTAATGTACACGTGAATATCTTTTTCCGGGTCTTCCGATTCCAAAAACAATAACTGGGCAATGACCAGATTGGCTACTGTATCGTCAATCGGTCCGCCAATAAATATAATCCGGTCCTTCAGCAATCGGGAATAGATGTCATATGAGCGTTCTCCCCGGCTCGACTGTTCTACAACAATAGGTACATATGGCATATTCGTTCACCTCAATTCAATCATTTGTTCCACCTACATTGTAACATAACAATTAACAGCAAGAAACAAGAATTATTCTTGGACCACGTTGTCCAGTACTAATTGGGTCGCCTTTTTCTGCAGAACCGAATCCGTCAGCATTGACAAACGGCCCGTGGAACGAATCACTTTATCCACTTCCTCCGGTGTCGTGCCGTACGCTTCCGCCATCATGTTGATCTCTGCTTCCATATCTTCAGCGGTCGCTTCCAGGTTTTCCGCTTTCACAATCGCTTCCATGACCAACTCGGTTTTTACATTAAACAGAGCCGCCTCCCGGTAATTGGTCCGTAACGCCGACCGGTCGGTCCGCGTGTACTCCAGGTATTTGTCCAGCTTCATACCGCGACTTTCCATGCTGGCTTCCAAATCGCCGATCATCGTGTCAATCTGGGTTTCCACCATCTCATCCGGCACTTCCAATTCGATACCTTCCACTACAGCTTTCACCGCTGCCGTGCGGAAATCCCTTTCCGCTTTCTGGGCGGCAGCTTCTTCCAGCTTGGCTTTCCGGTCCGCTTTCAAGTCTGCCAGCGTGTCAAATTCACTGACTTCACGGGCAAACTCGTCATCGATCTCCGGTACTTCCTTACGTTTGATGTCATGAATTTTCACGCTGAACGTTGCCGGTTTTCCTGCCAGCGCCGCCGCATGATACTCATCAGGGAAATTCACCTGAACATCCCGTTCTTCGCCAGGTTTTGCGCCAATCAGCTGTTCTTCAAAGCCGGGAATAAAGTTACCGGATCCGATCTCCAGCGGATAGCTTTTGCCTTCACCGCCATCAAACGGTACACCGTCAATGAAACCTTTAAAGTCGATCACCGCCAAGTCGCCGGTCGCCAACTCCGCGTCTTCCACCACAACCATTTTTGAATGACGCTCCTGTAGTTTACTTAAGTCTTCCGCCACCGTTTCATCGGTGACGACGTCCACGGTTTTGACCACTTTGACTCCTTTATACTGACCCAAAGTGACTTCCGGCTTGACCACCACGGTTGCCTTAAACACCAACGGCTGGCCTTCTTCCAGAGTGACAACGTCAATCTGCGGTCGGCTAACCGGTTCAATTTTCTGTTCTTCCAACGCCTTAGCATATGCTACCGGCGCCATGATTTCAAATGCCTCGTCCATCAAGGCTTCTTTGCCCACACGCATTTCCAGAACCTTACGCGGCGCTTTGCCTTTACGGAAACCAGGAACGCTAACCTGAGCAGCCAATTTTTTATAAGCCTTTTCCACCGCTTTGTCTACTTCTACTGCCGGAACTTCCACTTGCAGCATCACTTTATGATTGTCAAATTTTTCAGCAGTTATCTTCATGTTTTACCGCATCCCCCTTATTCATTGCCTGCCGGTATTCCATTCCCGGATAGTCTTGGAAATGGCCGGAAATCATCGTCATAATCTTCATTTTTCGCTGTCAAACAGCCCTATGCTACCTCAATACCAGCACATTTCATACCTGATATCATATCATATGCATTCAGCAAACACAACAACATATAAGATCTCCGTTGTAAATATCAAAAATCCCGGCAAAAATGCCGGGACCTACAGATCTTTTGGAGCGGAAAACGAGATTCGAACTCGCGACCCTCGCCTTGGCAAGGCGATGCTCTACCGCTGAGCTACTTCCGCATAATGGTGCCGCAGGGCAGAATCGAACTGTCGACACGAGGATTTTCAGTCCTCTGCTCTACCAACTGAGCTACCGCGGCATATAATGGCGACCCCGAACGGATTTGAACCGTCGATCTCCGCCGTGACAGGGCGGCATGTTAGACCACTACAC
>DATMYQ010000059.1:0-3837 GCA_035560935.1 Patescibacteria group bacterium
GGAATAGGCGAGGAGAGTAAATTATTAATAATGACACGCCCGGATGCGTGGACTAAAAAAAGTTAACAAACATCGTGTATGGGAGTGAATATCTCTTGACATGTGGCAGGGGGAATGTTAATATATTGAAGTGTCCATTGGCCTGTGGGATTATTTATGCGTTGTGAGCAGGTTAACGACCGTCGAAAATCATCAGGATGACGGGAGTTGGCACGAGTGTCAACGGACGGGAGTGAGGCAGTTGGCATTGGAAGCGCTGCAAACTGGCAAAAAAGTGATTGGGGCAAAACAAACAATCCGAGCGGTAGAAAAGGATTTAGCTGCTGTTGTATATGTGGCAGCTGACGCAGACCGCAGGGTGGTTGCTCCGCTGTTGGAATTGTGTGAACAGCGGGGTGTGCTGGTGGAAGCCAGTTTTGACATGGCGGATTTAGGCAAGGCGTGTATGATCGAAGTGGGCGCTGCCGCTGTGGCATTGCTGAAGTCGTGTTAAAAATTTTATCGGTGCTTCGGTATCGATGAAATTCTTAATAATAAATACCGAAATTGGGGAAGGAGGTGCATGGAATGCCAACAATCAATCAGTTGGTCCGCAAGAGCAGAGAGGTTCTGGAGAAAAAGTCCACCGCGCCGGCGTTAAAAGAATGTCCGCAAAAACGTGGTGTGTGCACCAGAGTATATACTACGACTCCGAAAAAGCCGAACTCCGCGCTGCGCAAAGTAGCAAGGGTGCGTTTGACGAACAGCATTGAAGTTACGGCGTATATTCCTGGTATTGGTCACAACTTGCAGGAACACTCGGTCGTGTTGATCCGTGGCGGCAGGGTAAAAGATCTTCCGGGCGTACGTTATCATATCGTTCGCGGTGCGCTGGATACTGCTGGGGTGCAGAAACGCAATCAGAGTCGTTCCAAATATGGAGCGAAGCGCGTTAAGGCTGCGGCGAAATAAAAGGTGCAATTACTTGATCTCTGGTTTGGCGAGAGAAAGTTTGGTAAGAAGGAGGGATAACGATGCCAAGAAAAGGACCTGTGCCTAAACGTGATGTGTTGCCGGATCCGGTGTACAATTCTAAACTGGTTACCCGGTTCATCAATAAAATTATGATGCAAGGCAAAAAAGGTGTTGCGGAAAATATTGTGTATGATGCATTTGATATTATCCGTGCCAAAACTGGTAAAGATCCGTTGGAAGTTTTTGAAACGGCGCTGAAAAATGTTATGCCGGTTCTGGAAGTACGGGCGCGCCGGGTAGGCGGCGCAAATTACCAGGTTCCGGTGGAAGTGCGCCCCGACAGAAGATTGTCGCTGGGAATCCGCTGGGTAGTAACCTATAGTCGCAAACGCGGCGAAAAAACGATGCATGAACGGTTGGCAGCTGAACTTTTGGATGCCGCCAATAATGCGGGTGCTTCCGTGAAAAAACGTGAAGATACCCACAAGATGGCTGAAGCAAATAAGGCGTTCGCGCACTATCGCTGGTAGACTCGTGGGTTGGCTGGTTCGAGGGTTTCGCGAGCCGGAGCCCGTGAAGTACAGTTTGCAAACTAACGAGTTAAAGGAGTGGAAATGATGGCCAGAAAGTTTTCTCTGGAGAATACGAGAAACATAGGCATCATGGCGCATATTGACGCAGGTAAGACGACTACAACCGAACGAATACTGTTTTATACCGGTCGGGTTCATAAAATAGGTGAAGTACATGATGGCGCTGCTACCATGGATTGGATGGTTCAGGAGCAAGAACGAGGTATTACTATTACTTCAGCTGCTACCACCGCTCAATGGAAAGGTTATCGCATTAACATCATTGACACACCTGGACACGTGGACTTTACTGTTGAAGTGGAACGTTCCCTCAGGGTGCTTGACGGCGCTGTAGCAGTATTTTGTGCCAAGGGTGGGGTTGAACCCCAGTCGGAGACGGTGTGGCGTCAGGCTGATAAATATGGCGTACCGCGGATGGCTTATGTGAATAAAATGGACATTACCGGTGCTGATTTCTACCGGGTGGTTGATATGATGAAAACCCGCCTGGGTGCCAATGCAATACCGATTCAACTGCCAATAGGCTTTGAAGATACGTACAAAGGTCTCATTGACCTGATTGAAATGAAAGCCATCGTCTATACTGACGATTTGGGCAAGGTCAGTGAAGCTGCTGAAATTCCCGAAGACTTGCTTGAACAGGCGGAACTCTACCGTCAGGCATTGCTGGATGCTGTTGCAGAGAGCGATGATGAGCTGATGATGAAATACCTGGAGGGCGAGGAGCTGACGGTGGAAGAAATTCGCCGCGGTATCCGCGTGGCGACCATCGCCTGCAAAATGACTCCGGTGTTGTGCGGTTCTTCTTATAAAAACAAAGGCGTGCAGCCGCTGCTTGACGCGGTTGTTGAATTCATGCCGGCACCTGTTGACGTTGAAGCAATCAAAGGTGTTCATCCTGATACTGGTGTCGAAGACGAGCGCCGGGCTGACGACAGTTTGCCGTTCTCTGCGCTGGCTTTCAAAATTATGGCTGACCCTTATGTGGGCAAGCTGGCCTTTTTCCGGGTGTATTCCGGTAAATTGGCTTCCGGTTCCTACGTATACAACTCCACAAAAGGAAAACGGGAGCGGATCGGCCGGATTTTGCAGATGCATGCGAATCACCGTGAAGAGATTGACGAAGTCTATACCGGCGATATCGCTGCTGCGGTAGGTCTGAAAGATACAGTAACCGGTGATACTCTCTGCGATGACAAAGCGCCGATCGTTCTGGAGTCGATGGTATTTCCGGAACCGGTTATTTCTGTGGCTGTGGAACCGAAAACCAAAGCAGATCAGGAAAAAATGGGCGTGGCTCTGTCGCGTTTGGCGGAAGAGGATCCTACCTTCCGGATGCATACTGACGTTGAAACCGGTCAGTGCATTATCTCCGGTATGGGTGAGCTTCATCTGGAAATTATCGTTGACCGGATGCTGCGGGAGTTCAAGGTAGACTGTAATGTGGGTAAACCGCAGGTTGCTTATCGTGAAACCATCCGTAAAACTGTTAAATCCGAAGGTAAATTTGTTCGCCAGTCCGGCGGCCGCGGCCAATATGGTCACTGCTTGCTGGAAATATCGCCGCTGGAGCCTGCGCAAGGTTTTGTGTTTGAAAACAAAGTGGTCGGCGGCGCAATTCCGAAAGAGTATATCGGACCGATTGAAGCCGGTATCAAAGAGGCGTTGGAAAATGGTATCGTTGCCGGTTATCCGGTAGTGGACATAAAAGTCACCGTATACGACGGCTCTTACCACGATGTGGACTCTTCGGAAATGGCGTTTAAAATTGCCGGTTCCATGGGCTTTAAAGCTGGTGCGGTGAAAGCTAATCCGGTTATCCTGGAACCATACATGAAAGTAGAAGTCATTGTACCGGAGGATTACATGGGCGACGTTATCGGCGACATCAACTCTCGCCGTGGCCGTATCGAAGGAATGGAAGCCCGCTCGGGCGCCCAATCCATCAAGGCCTTTGTACCGCTGGCCGAAATGTTCGGGTATGCTACCGACCTTCGTTCGCGGACCCAGGGTCGTGGCAACTACTCCATGGAATTTGACCACTATGAAGATGTTCCCAAGAACATTGCTGAGGCGATCAGCGCCAAAGTAAAAGGTGCATAACAGCGCCGGTTAGTACTTTAATTAAACATTTAGGAGGTTGGAACTGAAAAATGGCAAAGAAAAAGTTTGAAAGAAACAAACCGCATGTAAACATTGGCACCATCGGACACGTTGACCACGGCAAAACGTCGTTGACGGCGGCAATCACCCTGACCCTGTCGAAAAGCGGCGGCGCTGAATTCGTTGC
>DATMYQ010000060.1:0-3176 GCA_035560935.1 Patescibacteria group bacterium
TAATTGATACTGATTGTCAATTGCATTAATATTGTTGCTGATATTAAAGAAAACCTACAAAAGCCTCCTGTGAAGGCTTTTGTAGGTTTCGTACCTACGATTTATTATATTCGTTCATAAGATTCTCTGCATAATCTCTTCTCTGTGATTCTATTGTTGATTCTACCATCTTTACTATTGTTTATCAATGGTCTTTTTGCTGCGCTTGTCGCCCGCAAACCGGACAACCTTGCATTCGAAACGGTTTTTCTAAATGAGCCGCTGCCAATAGTACGTCATCAGTAAAGATATTTTCTGTCGGTCCATCAGCCAACACTTGACCATTTTTAAGAATAACCGTTCGCTGGCAGATATCCATAACCATGTCTAAATCATGAGTAGCAATAATTTTCGTATGTTCAAACGATTGGAGCAGCTGGATCAAATGACGCCTCGCCAAAGGATCCAAACCCGCAGTCGGTTCATCCATCACCAAGACCGATGGCTCCATGGCCAACACGGCCGCGATTGCCACTGCCCGTTTCTGACCGCCGGATAACCGGTACGGTGCCCGATCTTTCAAATGATAGGAATTCACTACATCCAATGCTTCTTTAACACGGCGTTCCACTTCCTCCGGCGGAAACCCCAAATTTAACGGTCCAAACGCCACATCATCGTATACCGTCGGCATAAACAACTGATCATCGGAATTTTGAAAAACCATCCCGACCGAGCGCCGCACATGGTGCAAAGTGTCTTTGGTAACTGGGTATCCGCCAATATTAATGCTACCTGCCGTAGGAAGTAAGATACCGATCAGGTGCGACAACAATGTAGTTTTCCCTGATCCGTTGGCGCCAACGATCGCTACCGATTCTCCATGAGTAATGCGAATCGAGATATCCTGTAATGCTTCCGTCCGGTCCGGGTAAGTGTGTTTCAGTTGTTTAATTTCTACAATATGATGACTCATCGCGCAACTCCTGCTAATAAATTACCCAACCACTGCGGGATATTCACACAGCGGGCCAACACAAAAAATGCCGTCCAACTGAAAAGATACATCACATCCCGGCTTTGAACGGTACGCTTACGGGAGAAAGGTACTTCCCCGTCAAACCCGCGGCACAGCATCGCCTGATAAATTCGCTGGGCCCGATCCAGGGTTCTTAAGAGCAACTGTCCCAGCAACGATCCCCACGCCTGGAAACGAAGGCTTTCTCCATGGAATGATCTCAGCGTATACGCCTGAATACATCGAATCAATTCTTCCAGCAACACATGCAAATACCGATACATAAACAAAATTTGCACCACTAATACCCGGGGCACTCCCAACCGCAGCAATCCGGAACAAACGCCGTCAACACCGGTAGTCGCCACCAAAATCAGCGCCGCGGTCACCGTCAACGACAGACGCAACGTGATGGAGAAAAAAGAAAGCCAGCCGCCGGAAAGAACCAACGGGCCCAAAATAGCAACCGGCGTTCGATCCAATAATGGATTGAACACACCAACAAACAATACAAACGGCGCCACCAGCAACAAGCGTTTCAAAAGGTGTTGCCAGGGCAGATTACCCAGTGAAATTTGCGCCAGCGGATAAAAGAAGAACGGCAGCAATGCCGCAAACTCATATTTAGGAAATGAGGTCACCGCGACAACAAAAAACAGCGTTGTTAACAATTTTACGCCTGGATGTAAGGAATGAATGAAAGTTTTTTGCGTGGACAGGTCGTCCAGATAACGCAGGTCAATCCAGTTCGCTTCGATTTTAATCATCGGGATATCCTTTCCACACTGCACCCATTGCCAAATAAACCACAGTCACGTAAGAAAACGGGACGCGCCGTCGCGCATCCCGCCGGTATTCTGTTATTATACTATCATTAACGGGTGCAACTCCGCAATCCCCGGGCGATAGAATAAGCCAAAATCAAAGTCAGTAGCGACCCCACCAAACCGGCCACTGAAGTTCCAGCATCCACTGCCGGCCAATCTTTGCTTTCCGTCGTTTCATTGCCCTTGTCTTTTGCAGCCGCAACTTCCGTCGATTTAAAATTGTAATCCGGCAAAAGCGCTATCTTTTCTTGCATTTCTGAAAAAAAAGTGTGCACTCCATCTGTGGACTTTAATTCTTCTTCACCACTGACCTTCTGGATAGACCATTCCAACCCATCCGGATCGGAAGAGGCCAGCAAGGACACCCCACAGCCAGTCACCAGTGCCAATATTAACAGCGCAGTTACTAATTTTTTTACAGAAAATTGGCCTATGGGCTGGTTTTTTGCCGCTTGTGCCAGTACTTCCGGCGCCGCTTTCCAGACAAAGGAGACGACCGCGGCAATCACCACGCCTTCCACCAAACCAATCGCCAGATGAATCGGCTGCATCAGGATTACGAATGTGCCAAACGGCAGCTCTGAAATTCCTGAGAACAGCGTCTCCAGTACCACGCCGAAAGCGCCCAGTTGCAAACCGAAAACGGCAGCCACTATTGACCCGAATATCAGTCGTGCCTGCGACGGATTTTCACCGGCTAACGGCTTATAGATCAGCGGGTAGGCGATAAAGCAGGGGAAAAATCCCATATTGAAAATATTACACCCCAGCGCCAGCAAACCTCCATCAGCGAAAAACAACGCTTGAACAGTTAATATTGACGCCATCGTCAGGAAGGCCGCATACGGGCCCAACAGAATACACAGCAACAGCCCTCCGCCCAGATGGCCGCTGGAACCGGTACCCGGAATACTGAAATTTACCATTTGTGCCGCAAAAACAAAGGCCCCTAATACGCCCATCAGCGGAACTTTTTGGTCATCCAGACTCTTTTTTACTTTTTTCGCCGCGTAAGCGGTCAAACCGGCCGTAGCCGCCCACATAACCCCACCCACAGCAGGAGAAATCAGTGCGTCTGCCATATGCATGAAATATCCACTCCTTAACATCTTGATTACTCTTTACATAAACACCAGAGTCAAACTTGATTCTCAACCCTCGCCAAAGCATCGCCCGCCTCTTGGGCAGAAAAAAAGCATGACCAAAACAAGAGGTATAGCGTCCTCTTATTGGCTTCATGCCAAAATATGTACGTTATTCATCATCGAGTATCCGCAGTTGTCTAGCGATCAGTTCACCGTGTCGAAGCCTTCAGGCTCCTTATTCTTTTTTATTTTAACACGGTGCATTCT
>DATMYQ010000061.1:0-8259 GCA_035560935.1 Patescibacteria group bacterium
AATTAATTCTTGATAGAAAATAGGATAAAAAAATCGTTGCTGTATATATGTACACTGGACCAGAGCATAAAAAACGCCCAAAGTAATCACCAGTCCCATGAGCAAGATCCTCATCCGGGACATGATACGCAATCCCATCACTCCGTACTTCAGTAATTTTCTGCCGAAACTTCCTGCCAGGCCACCAGTACCTGGCGCCGGGTCTCTTCCTGGGTGCCGTTGTTGTCGATCACGCGATCCGCCCGCTCCGCTTTTTCTTCCAAACTCATTTGGGCACGGATCCGCTGCAATGCCGTCTCCTGCGTCAAGCCATCCCGTTGCATCAAACGGTCGAGCTGAGTCTGCGGCGTCACATACACTACCCATACCTCCTGCACTGACGTCTGCCAGCCGCTTTCCAACAGCAGCGGCACGTCCAGCACCAGGATTTTCGCACCCTGCGCCGCCAGTTCCCGACGCTTTTGCTCCACCTGTTCCAAAATCCGGGGGTGGGTTATTTCTTCCAAACGCCGTCGTTTAGTCGCATCGGCAAATACATGCTTTCCCAACCACTGGCGATTGAGCGAGGCGTCCGGCAACAATACCTCCGGACCCATCCAGACCGTGATCTCCTGCCAGGCAGGCGTTCCCGGTGCCACGACGTCCCGGGCGATTTGATCCGCGTCAATAATCCATGCGCCCATTTCCGCCAAAATCCGGCTGACCGTGCTTTTCCCGCTGGCGATTCCGCCGGTTAGGCCAATTGTTTTCACAACTCATCCCTACTTTATTTTTGGCATTCCGGGCAAAAATGGGCTCCCCGCCCGGCGATCTCTTTGCGGATAATGGTCCCGCCACAACGTGAGCAGGGCTGGTTGGCCCGTCCATAGACCGCCAGATGTCGCTGGTGGCTGCCACTTTTGCCATCACCGTCGCGATAATCCCGAAACGTAGTTCCCCCGTGCTCGATACCTTCTCGAATTACCTGATTAACCGCGTCATATAACAGGCGGCTCTCTTCCGGGGTCAGGGAGCCGGCCGACCTCTCCGGACTGAGACCGGCCACCGCTAAACATTCATCGGCATAAATATTGCCCATGCCGCCGATGATCTGTTGATTGAGCAGCAGTCCCTTAATTTTTCCTTTACGTCCCCGGAGAGCTCCCTGAAAATATTCCAGAGTAAATTCCGCCGACAAAGGCTCCGGTCCTAATCCCGCCAAACCCGACAGACGCCACAGTTCGGTATCCGATACCAGATACAGTGTTCCCAGCGTCCGGGTATCCGCATAAATCAGACGGTCACCATTATCCAGGTGAAAAGTCACATGAGTGAAACGGTCGATCTCTTCTCCCGGTGCAAGATAGCGCAACCGACCGGTCATCCGTAAATGTACAACCAAGATCATCGTCGTTTCCTGCTCCGGCTCCTGAATGTCCTTCAGATAGAACAGCAGGTATTTTCCGCGCCTCTCCAAGCGATCAAACGTCTTACCCATGATTACGGCAAGAAACTGAGCCGGTACCGGCCATTTGACCAGTCGCGCCAACGACAGATCTACATTTTGAATCGTTCGCCCGCCGATCCTGTCGGCCAAAGTACGTCGAATGGTTTCTACTTCAGGCAATTCCGGCATTGAAAGACCTCCTTGTTTTCACCGGATCATTTGGCTAATGCCCAGTTGATGCCTTCCTTCACATCAACTACCAAATCCACCGATAAGGAAACCGCAGCTTCCATTTCTTTTTTCACTAACCGCTTGACTGCGTCCAATTCTTCCGCATCCGTTTCCAAAACCAGTTCATCGTGTACCTGCAGCAGCAGACGGCTGCGCAGCCGGTTCTCCGTCAGACAGCGGTACACCCGCAGCATCGCCAGTTTGATAATATCCGCAGCCGTCCCCTGAATCGGCGTGTTCATCGCCGTTCTTTCAGCAAAGGAACGCTGGTTGAAATTACTGCTGTTAATCTCCGGCAGATAGCGCCGCCGGCCAAACATGGTCACCACGTAACCCAGGCGGTGAGCATCCGTCACCAGCCGATCAATATATTCCTTAACTTTGGCGTAACGGGCAAAATAGTTCTCGATATAGATGGCCGCCTCTTTCCGGCTAACGCCGGTATCGCGGGACAGGCCGTAATCACTAATGCCATAAACGATGCCAAAATTCACCGCCTTAGCCCGGGAACGCATTTCACTGGTTACTTCCTCCAGTGGTACACCGAACACTTCGGACGCTGTACTGGCATGAATGTCTTTTCCCTGGCGGAAAGCTTCCAGCATGCGGGAGTCCTCCGACAAATGCGCCAGCACCCTCAGCTCGATCTGGGAATAGTCAGCAGACAGCAAATAGTCGTACCCCTCTCCCGGCACAAACAGGCTCCGAATTTTCCGGCCTTCTTCGGTACGGATCGGGATATTCTGCAAATTGGGCTCCGAACTGCTGAGCCGGCCGGTGACGGTAATCATTTGGTTAAAATGCGTGTGAACTCGGGAAGTAGTCGGGGAAATCAGCACATCCAATCCATCCAGATAGGTGGATTTTAATTTCGTCAGCTGGCGATACTCCAAAATCCGGTCCACAATCTCATGCTTTCCGGCCAGAGTTTCCAGCACTTCCGCGTCAGTGGAATAGCCAGTCTTGGTTTTCTTCGTCGCCGGCAAACCCAGTTTTTCAAACAGAATCGTGCCCAGTTGTTTAGGCGAATTGATATTAAAGCTTTCGTCGGCCAAAGCGCAAATGACTTCCTGCAGCCGGTTAATCCGTTCCGTCAGTTCGACGGACATCTGCCGCAGCGATTCCTGGTCCACTTTGATGCCCACCGTCTCCATGGCTCCCAGCACCTTCACCAGCGGTAATTCCATATCCTGAAGCAGGCGGCTCAAATCCCAGTCCGCCAGCAGTTTTTCCAGTACCGGACACAACTCCGCCACCAGGACCGCGTCCCGGCACACCGATTCCGGCGTGGGGGCTTCCTTGGTGACGGGATACACCTTTTGCAAATAGTTGGCCGCCAGCGAATCCAGCGGATAACGGGTCGCCGCCGGGTCCAGCAGGTACGCCGCCAGCATGGCGTCCAACTCCACGCCCGCCACCGTCACGCCCATTTGCTCACAGACGCTCAGCAGGCTTTTTACATCATAGGTAACTTTTTTAACGCCCTCTTCGGCCAAAAGAGCGGCCAACACCGGCCAGCCCTCCGACGCCGAGGACAAATAAAAAACCCCTTCTCCCGGCGTCACCAACCCCAGACCGGCCAGTTTCTTTTCCGTTCCTTCGGTGCCGAACAAGGGCATGCAACAAAAACGTCCCTGCCGGCGCACCTCCGCCTCCAGCGTCCTGGCCGCCGCCAGATCCTCCACCAGCACCAGGTCCGGCGTTTCGAACATTACCGGCTCCGGCAAGGCTCCCTGCGCTTCCCCGCCGGCCATCAAAGCGGTCAATTTCGCCTGCAGACTGCGAAACTCGTACTTGCGGCACACTTCCTCCAGCAGTAGCAGATCCGGCTGATAGCGGAACGCTTCCCGCTGAAACTCCAACGGCATATTGCACTCAATAGTGGCCAGTCGCTTGGACAGCCGCGCCAGCTCCTGATGTTCCCGCAGAGAATTCTGGGTTTTGCGCCCGGAAACTGCGTCGATGTTCTCTAACACATTCTCCAGAGAACCAAACTCGGCCAGCAATTTCCCCGCCGTTTTTTCGCCGATTCCCGGCACGCCGGGAATGTTGTCCGACGCATCCCCCATCAGACCTTTCATATCAACAATCTGCGCCGGGGTCACGCCATACTTTACCTGCAGCGCCAGTTCATCCATCACGTCCATTTCGCTGATCCCCTTGCGGGTCAACAGCACCGTGACCCGCTGATCAATCAGCTGCAAAGCGTCCCGGTCGCCGGTTACGATCAATACCTCTATATCTGTTTCCCGGGCCGCTTTCGCCGCCAGGGTCCCGATAATGTCATCCGCCTCAAAACCGTCTTCTTCCAGCGTATGAATCCCCAATGCCTGCAGCATTTCCGTCACCCGGGGAAACTGCTCCGACAATTCTCCCGGCGTTTCCTTCCGGTGCGCCTTATACTCGGCGTACAACCCCGTGCGGAACGTAACACGGCTCCGGTCAAACGCCACCGCCAGATATTCCGGGCGATAATCCGTCAATACCTTGGCCAGCATGGTGGTGAAACCATACACCGCGTTGGTATGCAATCCCGTTTTTGTGGTCATCGGCGGCAACGCATAAAATGCTCGATGGACTAAACTGCTGCCATCTATAATCAAGAACTTTGAAGTCACTATGTCACCGCCTTTTGGTCAAATGCTCATTTCGTGTTTTTTCAGAGATTGCTTCGTCGCGAATCTATCTAACACATTATTTTATTATACCATATGCCATTAAAAATCATAGTTGTAAAATAAAAAGACAGTCTCCTTATACGGATCTGCCTTCAGTGTGTTATCTTATCGTCCATCCCATGTTATCCCAGTTTTTCTTTTGAAAGCTCATCCTTAACCGTACGGATTTCGATGCAGCCATTTCCATTCGTGTAAATAATAAGCGAATGTTTATCAGGAATCGAGCCCTTGCCAATATTACAGAGAATTCTTCGATTCACAGTATCAACCACCATCGATTTGGCGCATTGAGGGGAAACTGTGCATTCACCTGACGTCAGTGGATTCATGACACCTCTCCTATCGCCCGGAAGCTTTAACTCGTAGACTCATTCTACAAGGAAATCCCAATCCATACAATCAGACTTAAGGAGCATTCTTAGCGGCCTGTGAGGCAACAGTCCTATGATCGGCTCACCTTATTGACATACTTTTTACAAACTGTAATGACATAAGCCGCTCTCCGCATTTTCTCGCAAATACCGGTCCCGGATTTCACTGACGATATGGTCCTGACGGGTAGAAACCTGCGGTATGGAATAACCCACAAACAAGGGCGACGTCACAAAACGGGGCATAATTTTAGCAATAATCCGGCCCTCCAAATGATAAAAGAAAAGATTATAGCTGTGGCAGTCCCGGAAAAAATGATTCAACAAATAATGGGTGGTGATTTTAATAAACTCTGCCATTTTTTCCAGATAAATCAATTCTTTAATGATCACGTTGAATTCAAAAAAACCAATCTTAGGCGCGGTAGACAAATTAAACTCCACGCCTTCCTCCCTAAAAATCGGAACACCGCGAAAACAATCCTCCGGCACAAACTCCCGGTAATCGATATTTTTCAGACCCACAATCTGCATGTGAGGATGTCGCATGGTACCTCCTGACATCGGACCAAAATTTTTGTAAAAAATGACCGACGCATATTCGGGGTCGCTGCTCATCCGAAACCACCACTCCACGCCGAAACGAATTACCGCGTAAAGATGCTCCCGAGGATACGTCGACAGATCCCCGTGGCAATCATCCGTTTCAATTAGAATAGTCTGGAATGCGTCCTGGAGAACCGGATATTTGTTTTTAATCAGCAGAATTTTTCCTTGTTCATCGATAATATCTTCCAGACAATCCCGGTCACAAAACGGGCATTTCGCGTCCTGGTGGATAATCGTTTCCGGTTTTCGGGCGCCTATTTTTAGATTAAATCCTAAATGACGGTGAGAGGAAAACATGGCAGACTCCTTCCAGCCAGCGATTTATTCCAAAGTTTGTATCATTAACCTTGTTTCGGCAAGTATCGTTCATTTTCCTGCTCTTTTTCCATTGAAAAGCCTCTTGTCCTTCGGAATTCCCAGGGTCTTCCCCTCTCCGTGACCCCCATTTTCGGACCGGTCAAACGCATCGACAACGGTTTGACAATCCATGATAAAATAAACATAGGTCACAGTATGATAAAATTCAAAAAGAAAGCAGGCGTAATCAATGAAAAAGAGTCTTTTTCTTTTAGTATGCCTTTGTTTCATGGCGGTTGCACCCGCTTCCGCCGAACCGGCCGATCCCAAGATAGCCGCTTCCTGCCGCCAACAGATTCAGCAAGAATGGAATCAGGCTAAGGATACGTACAAAGGGGTTTTTGTTTTTTCCCGATTGAGCGAGCCGCCTTATGAATACACCAAACTGGCGCAACAACTCAGTCCCACCTTCAAACTCGATGTACAAAAAACTCCCGGTTCTCCCTATTCCCATGCGGCGGTAGTCGAATTTCAAAAGAGTCTTTTATTGTACACCGCCACAACGCAGCAACTGTTGGCAGCCGAAAAAACGCCCAAAAAAACGTACACCGATTATTACATTCTGAATTACGTGTATGATAACAACCAATGGGTTTTAAAAGAAAGCAAACGCTATTTCTGGGTCTTTGAACGCTGGGTGGCTTCCAGCTACACGTCCTTGTACACCGCCGCCAAATACGACTTGTAATCCGCTATTCCCAGCGTTAACGGAAATTTTCAAAAGTGATTGACTTCACATTCTTTTTTTGTTATGTTTTTCACAGAAACTTTTCAATCCTCAATCGACCGGCGGTTCACGCTGGTCCTTTTTTTTGCGCCGACTACATCGTTTTAGCTTCTAAATACCGCTCTCGGGCCACGTTCAGCCACAAACCGCCACAAAGAATTCCCAGCACCGCCTGCAAAGCGCCAACCATCAAGACCCGGTCGATATCAAAGGAAACAATAAACATTCCCACGCTGCCCATCACCATGGCGAATGAACCAATCAGCGCCGACGCCGATCCCGTGTCTTCCTCCTGTTGTTCGAGCATAATGAACGTGCTCGGCGGACGCAGGCAGCTCCCGGCCATCGTAGACGGCAGTAACGCCAGTGCAAAAATCAGAGGGCTGTAATGCCCGAAAACACATACGAGCAAACCGCTGACCACCATGACTGCAAAACACCCATTAATGATAATGCGACGGGCAAGGCGCTTTGCGAGGCGAAGATAAACCAGCGGGCCCAATAACATCACTGCCGCATTAAAGGCAAAATAATAACTGAATTCCTGGCTGCTCAAACGAAACGTTTCCTGATAAATATAAGAAGACGCCGCGATATAAGCCAATGAGGCAATGGCCGGAATACTGAAAATCATCAACACGGAAGTAAACCGGGTATTTCTCAGAACGGCGAGAGGACGTTTCATTGTATACAGAAGATTTCCCTGCAGTTTCACCGCCAAAGTTTCCCGAAAAGCAATCGCTCCGCCAAAAGCCATCACGCCGACGATGCCCAGAACGACGAATACCCCTCTCCAGGAAGTTACCAGCATCAACGATGCCCCAAATACCGGCGCTACAACCGGCGCGATAATTACCAGCGATTGTAGCAGAGCCAGCATAGACTCGCGTTTTTTCCCTTCGTACACATCTTTGACAATGGCCATCGTCACCGCGTTCACAACGCTGCCGCCAACAGCCTGCAAAACCCGAAAGAATATTAGCTGATAAATATCAGACGCCACAGCGCACAAAAAACTGGCCACCATATAAAAGAAAAGCCCTGCGAGCAGAGCCGGTCTCCGTCCGTATTTGTCGCTAAGCGGCCCCCAGGCCAGAGTACCGAGACTGTAGAAGATAAAAAACAGGCTCAGGGTAAGATTGGTCTGAAACTCTTGGGCGTGAAGCGACTCTCTGACAATCGGCAGAGCCGGCAAATAGATATCCGTCGACAAGGGCAGGAATGCCCCCAGTAATGCCAAAAAACCAACAAACCCTTTGTTCCCCAGATACTTTTGTGGGACAGACATGGAACTATGCTTGTCATTCATCGTGTTTACCTTTCTTAACAGCTAGCTGATCCGCTAAATTATCTTGTTATTTCTCAAGCTTTCCTGGCCAGGCGGAAATCCCACCGACCACACTATAAGTATTGCTAAATCCATGTTTTTGTAAAAGTATGTTAGCATTGGCGCTTCGCTTGCCACTGCGGCAAATCAGCAATACTTTTACGTCATTTGCCGGAACCTCATCCAAACGGTTTTCCAACTCAGTAACCGGAATAAGAATAGCGCCCGGAACATGACCCTCGTTAAACTCATCCGGAGTTCGTACATCAATAATTGTGACTTCTTTCTTCTGCCACATAAAAAAAGCAGCATCTATCGACACTTCCTGAACCTGCATACCGGAAGCAGGCGCCGCCAATACCGCACTACCTAAATGAACACATAAAAGAGCACCGGTTATAACTACACAAATACATAGCGTACTGAAAATGGACTGATATTGCTTCATCTCCATGCTCCTATCTTCTTTTATAAAAATCTCCCTCGCAAATAATAATATTATTCCTTAACTTTGCTTTTGGCAATATATATTT
>DATMYQ010000062.1:0-54433 GCA_035560935.1 Patescibacteria group bacterium
CTTTTTTTGCGCACTGAATATTTTCTTTAACACCGTCTTGAAAATCTCCTCCTACACCTTTGTTTACTTGACATTTTGCCCATTTTACCTTACACTTTGAATCAAAATCTGTTTTACAGCCGTCAAGCGCTCAGCCTCCGGCCAAACGGAGGTCCGCCGGCAGCCTCGGTCCCCTGTCTGGGGATGGAGGCTGTTTCGTTGTTTTATTAAACCAACCGTTAGCAGTAAAGGAGAATGACCGAATGGAAAAAGACAAAGGAAAAAAATTGGTGGAAGCCATTACCTCCATGGACGTCGATTTTGCCCAATGGTACACCGATGTGGTGAAGAAAGCCGAACTCTGCGACTACTCCAGCGTGCGGGGCTGCATGATTTTGCGGCCGTACGGCTATGCCATCTGGGAAAATATCCAGCGATACATGGACGACGAATTTAAGGCCACCGGCCACGAAAACGTATATATGCCGATGTTTATTCCGGAAAGCCTGCTGCAAAAAGAAAAAGATCATGTAGCCGGTTTCGCTCCGGAAGTCGCCTGGGTCACCCATGGCGGCAGCGAACCCCTGACAGAGCGTCTCTGCGTTCGCCCCACTTCAGAAACGCTGTTTTGCGAACATTTCGCCAAAATCGTTCAATCGTATAAAGACCTTCCTAAACTATATAATCAATGGTGCTCGGTGGTCCGCTGGGAAAAAACCACCCGCCCCTTTTTGCGGTCGCTGGAATTTCTCTGGCAGGAAGGGCACACCATTCACGCCACCGCTGAAGAAGCCCAGGCGGAAACCATTCAGATGCTGGACATTTACGCCAAAACCTGCGAAGAGTTTTTGGCCATTCCCGTATTGAAAGGTAAAAAAACCGACAAGGAAAAATTCGCCGGCGCCGAGTCCACGTACACCGTGGAAAGCCTGATGCACGATGGTAAATCGCTGCAGTGCGGCACTTCTCACTATTTTGGCGACGGTTTCGCACAAGCCTTCGGCATTCAATACACCGACAAGGAAGGCAAGCTGCAATACGTGCATGAAACCTCCTGGGGAGTCAGCACCCGCATTATCGGCGCCCTGATCATGGTCCACGGCGACGACAGCGGTCTGGTACTGCCGCCGAAAGTGGCCCCCATCCAATTGATGATCGTTCCCATCGCCACCCATAAGGAAGGCGTCATTGAAAAAGCCACCGAGTTAAAAAACCGGATGGCTAAAATAGTGCGGACCCGGATGGATATTTCCGACAAACAACCGGGCTGGAAATTCAGCGAATATGAAATGAAAGGCGTTCCGCTGCGTCTGGAAGTTGGTCCGAAGGATATTGAGAAAAACCAGGTGGTGCTAGTGCGCCGCGATACCCGGGAAAAGACCATCGTTTCCATGGATGACATCGAAACCCGCGTTCCCCAGCTGCTCGACGAAATCCACGCTGCGCTGCTCGCTAAAGCCCGGGCGGCTCAGGAAGCCAAAACCTGTGCCGCCACCAGCGTAGAAGAATTAAAAGAAATCCTCGACCGCCAACCCGGCTTTGTCAAAGCCATGTGGTGCGGTGATCAGGCCTGTGAAGACAAGGTCAAGGAAGTGGCTACCGCCACCTCCCGCTGTATCCCTTTTGCACAGGAAAAAGTCGCTGATACCTGTCTCTGCTGCGGCAAGCCCACCAACACCCTGGTGGTCTGGGGCCGGGCCTACTGATTCCCACCTTCCGTCTTCTAAATAGCCAAGGGGCTGTGGCGAAAGATTCTTTCGGCACAGCCCCTTTTTTATTCTATCATTTGTTAGCGGTTGCGGTTTGACTCTCTGCGCCGTCAACCCCGACCGGACAGGATTTCATACATTGGAAACACATATATTGACTGCCCAGGTGAGCAGCCTGCCGCAAGCGCGCGTACTGCTCGCTCCGCAGCAATTCATTTCTCGTCTCCGGGGAACTGTCCACCAGTTGGCTCCAAAATCCGATATCGGCGCCCAACCCGTACGGCAGCGAGTGTTTCATACACTTTATCAGATCCGTCCGCCCTTCTTCCGCCAGTGCGTTGCCCGGACAGTTTTCCACGCAGATATTACAATGAATGCAAGCATCTTCCGGCGGCTTTGCCGAAGCAGCCAGCGGGATATCCGTAATGATGCTGACAAAATTGACGCGAGTGCCAAAGCGGGGATGCACTACCAGGTTATGCCGGCCAAGCTGCCCCAATCCCGCCGCAACGGCCGCGTGCCGCTGGGAAAAATCCGCAATTCCCGGTTTTTCCTTCCGAATCTCCAACGGATACGACAACGGCATGGTCGCCACCTTGGCATTCATGGCACTTTCCAAAAACCGCGAGGTCCGGTACAGTACCGTCCGCGCAAATGCTCCCAAATCCATATACCCGTTCAGTGCCACGCTTTCACTGGGACTTTCGCAATTGGACAGCACCTTAAACGCCAACACGATAATACTCTTTGCCGCCGGTAGAAAATGCGTCACCGGATAAGATTTGGGGTTATGATAATCTTCCGCCCTGGCAAACCCCACATCATCGACGCCTAAACCGCGAATAAAGGTTTCAATTTTTTGCTGCACTTTTTCACTCCCTATCGTTTTTTTCTTCAGTAATTTCTACTTTTTTATCCACGAAGTCTCCGTCTCCAGCCGGATACCGTCATCGAAGGTCGCCTGGGTCAGGCTGCCTTCCTGCGCCTGAATGCAGATATAGTACAAATCCTGGTCGCCCGCCTGCAAAGCCCGTTCTCCCGCCGGCGCCACCCGGACCATACTGCCCTCCCGGATGGGAAATTCGTCGCCGTCGACAAAAAAGGTGCCGGTGCCGCCAATCACCAAATACAATTCTTCATTCTTTTTATGCGCATGCACAAATGGCGCTCCCGTGCCTGCCGGCAACCGGTTCATCGAAATCTCACAACCGGTAAGTCCTAAATCCTCTCCGGCAAAAAACTTTCCCTGCCGTCCTTTATACTCCCGGTTCCCCAAACTTTCCCATGTCCCCATTTCTACCACCGAATACCGATTTTTCTGCGTTGTCATCTTTTTCTCCCGCCTTTCCCCGTGGTTACGTCCACGGCCTTTATTTTTTAGTGTATATACACATTTTTGTCTAAAAAACGCTTATGCTGCCAGCGCACCAATCAGCCAAAAGATCCACATTGGCGCCAGCTACGCTTGCAGTCGTGGTTCCCTAAGGCACCAGCGCCTCAATCTTGGACAGCAACTGTGTCAAGGTCGTCATTGTCTCTTTTCCCAGATATCCTTCCACGGATACCTGGGCTTCCTGCCAGCGCTGCCATCCCTGAATCACCGCCGCGTTCCCCGCGGCCGTCAGTTCGACCTGGCGTGTACGTGAGTCCCGGCCGGGGCTGATGATGATCAGTCCGGCCTCTGCCAGGGGCTTCATGTTGCGATTCAGGGTCGTCCGGTCGATGCGCATCCGTTTCGCCAGCTCGCTGATCGTGACGGGGGCCAATAACTCTAGGTGCCGCAGCAGTGCCAGTTGAGCAATAGTCAGCCCAATATCCGCCATAGCCGCATCGTAAAACTGGGTAATCGCCCGCGACGCCCGCCGCAAATTCATGCAGTGACAGGGGCTCGGTTGTTTGGGATATACTTCATTGATCTGCCGCATGGCAATCTTACGCCCCTCTTTGTTGTTTGTGTGCATATACACCTTTAATTTGGATTATAGTATGTCTCTGGCCTGTTTGTCAATCATTTCGCAAACGATTCGTTGTTCTCACACTCTTTTACGCCACAGCTCCGATAAAAAAGCAAAAACTCTTTAGTCATCCATCCGTAGCCGAATGAAAAACGAAAGAGCTTTATACATTACATAGCAATAATTCACGTACAAAATAATGACTCGGCCATCAACCCGTTTCGTTTTACCACGTTGGCCCATGACGGTTCTCCGCCCCACACCCACTGCCTACGAGCGAGTATTTTCATGAAAACCGGCGATCAGGCAGCATACCCGACAAAGGAAAAAAGTTCCAAACAAAAATGCCATCATCAGCACTTCGACACCGCTGGTCACACTAAAATCACCTGCCATTGTCCACACCTCCTTTCACTGGCGAGCCAAAACAAAAAAGCGCAATAATCAAAGAGACTTTCGTCTCCCGTAAATTGCGCTTCTCCATACTCTCTCATGGCCGTTATGTGGTCAAGCCCGCAGGTTTAACTTTGTGATCATCGTAACAAAGTCACAGCCGCTTGTCAATCGTTTTTTTAGTAAATTTCGCAAAATTCTCACCATGCAGCACACCAGGCGAATGTGTTTGGCATTCCTGTTTAAGCTGACTTAGTGCCGACAATCTTCATAGGCCTGAACAAATAAGGCCCGGTAGTCTTTCTTGCTGATTTTGCGGGGATTGCTGTCATTGGATCCGTTCTTCTCCGACATTGCCGCTAACAGGTCAAAGTCTGCCGGCTGAACATTCAACGACCGTATTCCCGGTAGCCCGATTTCCTGAGACATTTGGCGGATGCGTGCGATTCCCTGCAGCGCGACCTGATGGTCATCGGCACCGTTCATCCCCATGGCCCGGGATACCCGGGCATATTTATACTCGGCATCCGGCAGGTTAAACTCCATCACGTAGGGCAATAAAATGGCATTGCATAGGCCGTGCGGCGCGTCATACAGGCTTCCCAGCGCCTCAGCCATGCAGTGAACTGAGGCCACGTCTGCATGGCTAAACGACAATCCCGCCAACAGGCTGCCCATCATCATCCGATCCCGCGCCTGCAGATTGCCGCCATTTTTCACCGCTTCCACAATGCTACCGGCGATGTACTCCACCGCGTACAAACCCACTGCCTCGGCAATCGGTTCGGTACAATTGGCCGTGTATCCTTCGATAGCGTGCGTCAACGCGTCAATGCCCGTGGCGGCGGTAACCGCCGGCGGTACGGACAACGTCAGTTCCGGATCCACAATCGCCACTTTCGGAGCGATGGCCGGACTCTTAATGGTAAATTTAAATTTTTCCTCCGTATCGGTAATCACTGAGGAAAATGTCACTTCGCTCCCGGTCCCGGCTGTTGTGGGTATGGTAATAAGCGGCAGGCAATCTTCTTTGATTTTCCCCTGTCCCTGATAATCGCGAACCTTGCCCCCCTGCCGTGCCAGCACAACCACTGCCTTGGCAGCGTCAATCGGGCTGCCGCCACCAAAGGCGACGACGGCATCCACCGCGGTTTCCCGGGCAACCGTGGCTGCCTGTACCACGTTATAGTCCTTGGGATTTGCTTCAATTTCATCGTAGATAACCAAGGAAATACCCGCCTGCCGGATCAGTGCGGTTACCGGTTCCACCAGTCCTGCCGCTACCAGTCCTTTGTCGGTGATCAGCATCACTTTACGGACATTCAACCGTTGCAATTCCTCCGGCAGTACCTTAACCATGCCGGCGCCGTACCGGATCCGGGTCGGTAAAACAAAATCAAAGCCATTAATCATCACTTATCTCCTCTCAATAGCACCACTATTAATGAATTGCCCGTTTTTTGAGCCGACCGCCAATGACATCATGAACATTGTGAATGGTTACAAAAGCACCCTCATCATATTCCGTGACAATCGATTTCAGTTTTGAAAGCTCCAACCGGCTAACCACCGAATACAGTACCTTTTTTTCACCGCCGCTGAACGCCCCCTCGCCGTGAAGAATGGTGACGCCTCTTCCCAGGCGGGCCAATAAGGCATCGGCAATATCCTGATAATTATCCGAGACAATGATCACTCCTTTGGACTCGTCCAAACCCTCAATCGTAATATCAATCACCTTAAACGCGATAAAATAAGCCACCAGCGAGTACATGGCCCGGTCCCAGGTAAAAACCAACCCGGCGCTGACCAGAATAAAGAGATTGAAAAACATGATAATTTCGCCGACAGAAAACGCCGTTTTTTTGTCCAGGATGATGGCCACCACTTCCGTACCATCTAAAGAACCGCCATAGCGGATGATGGTACCCACCCCTACTCCCAGAATGATTCCGCCGAACACCGTGGCCAGGAACAAATCCTGGGTCAAGCCCGGAATGGGATGCAGTACCGAAACCCAGTACGATAGGGAGCAGATGGAAAAGAACGTCGAAAACGCAAAACTCATACCAATTTGCGTATATCCCAGATACAGAAACGGCAGATTCAGCAAAATCAGGAAGATCGATATGGAAGTGCCGGTCACGTGACTGGCCATAATGGAAATACCCACCACACCACCATCTATAATCTGGTTGGGAATCAAAAATATTTCCAGTCCCACAGCAGCAATAATCGAACCTAAGAACAACAGGATATACCGTTTAACATATTCTTTCTTCGTAACCTTACGATGCGGCATACAGTAAATATTCCTTTCCATAGAAAATGTATTAAAATCAGCGCGCAGGACCCCAGTAGTCGTTTGAGTTACATTAAAACACAGCCGCTGGCAGTACAATAAGTGAAAAATGCCGCCATACTCCGGTTAGTCCAGCACACAACGGATTCCTTTGGGATTAAAGCATCCGTTACAGGAAACGCAAGTGGCTTTTTCCTGGCCGGCCGCCAGCCGGTTCACTAAATCCGGTTCACGGATAAAGGGCCGGCTCATAGAGATCAGATCGGCCTGACCCTTGTCAATCACCGCCTGCATGACGGTCAGCGAACGTAATCCGCCCACCTGAATAACCGGAATGTTGACTTTTGCTTTAATGGCAGCCACTGCAGCACCAAAATACCCTTCATCCTTCTCGTCCACAATGCCTGGTTTGGCCATGACCATGCGAGTCTCTTTGATCGTTCCGCCACTGACTTCGATGACATTGGCCGAATGATCGGCCAATATGGCGGCGGTCTCCACAACATCGGCCAGCGTGATCTGCGGCTGCATCGTGTCCGGCAAACCATCCGTACTGTTCAGTTTGATCCATACCGGGAAATCCGGTCCCACAATCTCCCGCACCCGGCAAAGCACCTCCACCGGAAAGCGGGTACGCCGCACGGTTGTGCCACCATATTCATCCGTCCGCCGGTTGGTAAACGGTGAAAGAAACTGGGCCAGCAGGTACCCGTGCGCCATATGAAGCTGCACTCCGTCAAAGCCGGCTTGTTGGGCCCGTCGCGCCGCCGCTCCATAATCTTCCACTATGCGTTTCATTTCTGCCAACGACAACCCTTTGGCAACCTCTTCTCCCTGTTCGTCAAGCAAGTCAGACGGTGCCACCGGCAGTTGCTCTTCAATAATATCCGGCGCAGTCTGCCGACCGGCATGGGCCAACTGCAAGATAGCCTTGACCCCATGTTTTTGCACCACAGCCGCCAATCGCTGCCATCCAGGCAGATAGCGGTCATCATAAATGGCTGTCTGACTGATTCCGGCCCGTCCCCGGGGATGAGAGACATAGGCATGGCCGGTAATGATAGTGCCAACACCACCGGCTGCCAACTGCTCATACAGCGCCAGTTTGGCATCGGAAATACCCCCGCCGGCATCCCCCAGCCAGTCCTCTGTCGCCGAACGCACAAAACGGTTTTTCAGCGTCAATGTGCCAATATTACAGGGTTTAAACAATTCGCTCATATTGCCAACCTCCTTCGGGATTTTCCGGCTGTTCAACAGGCCGACTCTCTCTTCAATGAATTTCTCCACGCGTTTTTTTTATCCTTCCATAAAAACAAAACATTCCCCAAATTCACTTTAGCGCCCCCAGGAGAGGGAAGGCACATCGTAAAAATGATCTGGGTGCCCTATACGCAGAAAGCGGCGATATTGTCGGGCACTCACCTTCCGCTTGATCACATGCAATCGCTACACATAATTTTACGCTTTACATATCATAAAGAAAACACTTTTCCGTTAGCAAAATCAAACTCATTTACAATCTTACGCACCGTTATACAGTAAAGAGGGTGGGGGTCCGCAAAAAAATGGAGGTGTAACTTTTGAGCATATCATCTATCAATAGTGTATTTTCTTTACTGAGCCAGTATTACTCCCAGGGAGTCAAAAGTACCAGTAATGATCAGAGTACCACGAGTTCCACCAGCACCAGTACTTCTTTATCCGATGTAAATAGCACCAACACCGACGGCGATACGTTCCAATTTTCCGGTGCGATTCCGCCGTCACCGGGTGCCGCTTACACCAGTAACGGCAGTGACACCAATACCGGTGATTCTTCTGAGCAGCAGCTGGCAGCAGCCGAATTGTTCGCCAAACTGGACAGCAACGGCGACGGCGCGGTCAGTGAAGCAGAGTTCAGCGCCGCCAAGCCGGATGATGTCACCGATGAAATGTCCCAGCAGCTTTACAGTACCCTGGACTCCGACACTGACGACTCCTTGACGGCTTCGGAATTTGCCGCCTCAATGATGGCCACTCCGCCGCCGCTCCAGAGCAGCGCTTCTTCCGACACGTCAACTTCAACTTCAACCACTGCGGTCAGTGACCTGTTCAGCCAACTGGATACCAACGGTGATGGTGTAGTCAGCGCGGCAGAATTTGCCGCCGCCAAGCCGGATGATGTCACCGATGAAATGTCTCAGCAACTTTACAGCAGTCTGGACTCCAATAGTGACGACTCCTTGACGGTTTCGGAGTTGGCTGCCTCTATGATGGCCGCTCCACCGCCTCCCCAAAACAGCGCTTCTTCCGGCACGTCAACTTCAAGTTCAACCACTGCGGTCAGTGATCTGTTCAGCCAACTGGATACCAACGGTGATGGTGTAATCAGCGCGGCAGAATTTGCCGCCGCCAAACCGGATGATGTCACTGATGAAATGGCGCAGCAACTTTACAGCAGTCTGGACTCCAATAGCGACGACTCCTTGACAACTTCGGAATTGGCTGCCTCTATGATGGCCGCTCCGCCCCCGCCCCCGAGCAGCAGTTCTTCTGACACGTCAACTTCAAATTCAACCACTGCGATCAGTGATCTGGACACCAACGGCGACGGTGTGATCAGTGAAGCAGAGCTTTTGGCCGCTAAACCGGATGACGTCACCACAGAAATGGCGCAGCAACTTTTTAACAGCCTCGACACCAACGGTGACGGCACAGTATCGGCAAGCGAACTGGCTACTGCAATGAATCAGGCAACGCAGCAATACGCCTCCGGTGTTTTGGGAACTACCGAAAGCGAAGGCTAGCCGGTCCTTTTTCTTGCAACAAGTATCCACCCCCACTCCGGAAAATATGGTCTTTCACGTGAACTTGCCAATCTTTTTTTTGCACAGCGGGCAGGAGGCACCATCCGGCCCAGCCGGAACTCTGGTCCGTAAGTAGCCCTTGAAAAAGAGATCGTGCGAAACGGAATGTTTCGCGCGATCTCTTTTTCATACCAATACCGCTAAGCTGTTACCGCTCTGCCACCGCCAATTCCGCCACGCGGACACCCGTACCGGTATTGTAAACACCACCATGATAGCAAATAACCTCAGAAAAGTTATAACCCGCGATTTTTTTCAGCGACTGTTGCGCCAGGAACATATCCGGCGTATATTCCGGTACCGGACCGTTCAGCACGCCCTGGTCCACCCGCAGAAGATCGCCGGAAATCAAGATCTTGCAGGTTTTTAGATATAAGCAGATATGTCCCGGTGAATGACCGGGAGTATGAATCACTTCAATACCGCCATGGAATGGCAACATTTCGCCATCGGCCAGCACCTGATGCACCGGCGCCTGAGGCAGATTGGCAAAAACCGCCGCCGCCCGCTCCCGTTCCGTTTCCGGCAACGCCGCAATCCGCGCCGCGATCCGCTCCGGAGTCAGTTTGAGCGGCGCGATAGAACCGTCAATATAGGGAACCTCTCCGGAGTGCGCCAAAATCTTCAATCCGCTTCCATTCACCTGGAGCATTTCCGGCAGCGTTCCAATATGATCCCAGTCGTGATGGGTAATAATCACCCGCTTTACCTTGCCAAAGGGGACTCCCGCCTGCTCCACCGCGTCCCGTATCTGTCCAAAACTCCCCGGATATCCGGCATCCACCAGTGTAGCCCCGGTTTTCTCGCCAATCAATACCGGGCAAATGATACTATGGACACCAAACACGTTCACATTCAAAGCCAAAGGTTGCACATACATTTGCTCACTCATTCAAAAACAGGGCCGAAACCCCGTCTTCACCTCCCAAACTCATTTTTATACCCTAACGATACCATATCCGTTTTTCTGTCCGTTTAGTGAAATGCTGCGCCGCAGACCACGCTTTCCAGCAAAGCGGCCTTCATGGCCTTTCCACATATTCCACCGGCAACGTCAAATATACAGAGGTTCCCCGTCCGGGCCGGCTCCAAAACTCAATGGATCCATCAAACAGTTGTGTAACCAGATTGTAAACAACACTAAGCCCCAACCCGGCTCCCCGCCGCTTGCGGGCAGTTGTAAAAAACGGGTCAAACACCTTATCCAGAGTCTCTTCCTCCATTCCTTTACCATTGTCGGCAAAACGGATGTGCAGCTGATTTTTGTCCGTCTGCAGCGAAACGCTGATCAAACCGGGCTGACCGGGACTGAACGCATGATCCAGCACATTGCGCAGCAAATTACGGAAGATCTCTTCCAGTGGTGACAAATATGTTTTGATCCACACTCCTTCACCACCCGTAATCTGGACCTCGTGTCCAGCGGACTGAATCTCGTCATCTAACAAATAGAACGCCGATTTTATGCAGTCATTCAGCAGAAAGGCCTGCGGTTTTTCACTATTTTGATCCACCGAAACCTGTTTAAAACGGCTGATCAGACTGGCGGCCTGTTGCAAATTTTCCAACACCAACGTTGCCGATTCTTCTGTCTCATTTAAAAAATCCTGCAAGTCTCCCCGCCGGATAAGCCCCTGTTGGCAGAGACTATCCACCGTCCGGGTCCGGTCGGCCAGATGGGATGCCACCGTTACGCAGACCCCGATCGGCGTATTGATTTCATGAGCCACCCCCGTCACCAAGCGCGCCACGGCGATCATTTTTTCCGACCGGGCCAATACGGCCTGCGTGGTCTGTAACTCCTTGTTCACCCGCTGCAATTCTTCATTAACGGTCTGAAGCTCACTATTTTTATTAGACAGTTCTTCATTTTTATCCTGCATCCGCTCATTCAGCGCCTGCAATTCTCCCGTTCTCGCCAATACTTTTTTTTCCAGTTTTTCATTGACCTGGCGCAATTCTCTCTCCGAGGCTGCCAGCTGTTTTTCCACCAGTTTGCGTTGAGTAATATCGTTAAAGGTAATATATGCATGTTCGCCTTCCCAGGCAATCGATACTTCGATTTGTTTGACCGTCCGGTCGAGACAAAGGAAAGTGCATTCCACGCTGCGTAAATAACGTTCCGGGGAATCTCCCGGCGCTGCTGACTGTTGAAACCAGAGATCGGCAATCGCCGCCCGTTCCTCTGCCTCCGGAAATACTTGCTTGAACCAGTCCCGGAGACACGGAATATTGTCCGTCCGGTAACCAAAATTATCAATAAATTGTTTGTTCAAATAGACAATTTCCTGGTTTTTTCGGCTACAGGCCACGGCGATCGGCAGATTAGCCACAATTTTACGGAACCGTTCCTCACTTTCCCGTTGCATCGCCTCCAGAGCCACAAACTGTTCCACATAACGCAGGGAACGATACACCAATTCGTCGGACAGTTCCCCTTTGGGCAGATAATCCACGGCGCCGCTTTGCAACGCATTGACCACCATCATTTCATCTCCATGGCCGGTCATAAGAACGCAGGGAATGGCCACTCCCCGCTCGTGGGCTTCCTGAATGATTTCCAGACCGGTTTTTCCCGGCAGCAGGTAATCGACATACGCACAGTGGAATTCACCGCTGCACAGCAGCCGCAACCCCTCTTCCGAATCCTCCGCTTCCACTATATCCAGATTCATCCCGGTATTCCGAAAGCATCGTTTCAGCACTTTGCGGTCCACCAAATCATCGTCAATGACCAATATTTTTGACAAAAGCGATTCCATGGCGGTTCCTCCTCAGGTGAGGTTTTACCCGGGAAAGCAACTCAAAACAACCGTTTGACCAACATCACTTCATTGCCCTGCCGGTTATAAATAACCCGGTCCATCCAGGCAACCATGATGGGAATACCCCGACCGCTCTCTTCCTGCACCCGGTCTGCAAATACCTGCTGAATTTCCGTCGCCGGCAACCGCTGTAACAGCTGATTTCCGTTAAACCCGCAGCCAGTATCCGCGATTCGTAAAACCAGGAAACGGCCAATCCGGTTTATTTTTATCCGCGTTGTATAACCAAAACGCAGCGAATTGGCAATGGCCTCATCCAGCGCGGCAATAATTCGCGGTGCCGCAGTGGCTGCCGCCGTCTCAATAATTCTCACAATACGCGCCTGATAGCGTCGCCGTTCCGAATGGCCGGAAAATGAGAAATACAGGGGATATTGCCGCCCGCCGCTCACTTCAATACAAAGAGCGGAACAGTCATCCCGCAAATCTTCACCGCTTGCCGCTTGGCGCAGTGACTTCATCGCAGTGTCAAACAACACTGCCCGGTCAGAAAAATCTGCTCTCAACCGTTCTTCCAGTCCATCCGACAAAAAATACAGCGTATCTCCCCGTTGCAGCGAAAAGGTAATCCTTCCATACTCCGGATCATCCACCAACCCCAGATAGCTGCCCGGACAAATCACTCGCCCCATCCGGTCAGCCACAAAAGTATACAGCCAGTTAATACCTCCCGACACACAGGTCGCTGTCATCGTTTGCAAATCCAGCGTAAAGGCAATAAGCGCCGCATAAGATCCTTCCGGAAAATACGTGGTCAGTTGCCGGTTCAGTCGCAATAAATTTTCTGTGTGCCAGGGATCGAACTGATCCATCTCTTTGTTCAGCAAACTGCTGATGGCTGACGTCTGCAACGCCGCGGCCATTCCGTGGCCGGTCACATCCAGAACGTATCCGTGCAGCCGTTTTTCCGCTGCCGCCCATCGATAGCCCAAAAAGTCGCCACTGACTAAATGGGCCGACTCGTACAAAGTGCATATCCGCACCTCGTCATTGACAAAACCCGCTGGAATCATCGCCCGTTGCACGGTTCCCGCCAGCAGCACCTCTTCCTTGATTTGCTGCTGCAACTTCCGTTCCGGAGTAATATCCCGGTGGGTGACCAGTACCAGTTTTTCATCCTGATATTCAATCAGCGATCCGGCATGTTCGGCAAAAATGACACCGCCGGTTTTGTGGCGGTACTGTGCCGTGCGGGCAGAGTACCGGCCGGCTGTACTTAGCAAACGTTTGATTTCTGCTTCATCGCCGTTCTTGCGCCACAACAGATCGGTCCATTTCATTTTCAATAATTCATTTTCTTCATACCCAAACAGATGCACACAGGCTTTATTCACGTCCAGGATATTGCCGGTTATCAGCTGATGGACCGTCACTGCTTCGGAAGATTGCTTGACCAAAGCCTCATAACGTTCCCGACTTTCTTTCAGTTGCTGTTCCATGGCTTTCGCTTTTTGCTCAACATCCCGGATTCGCAACACGTAGTCCAGGGTTTTCAGCACCAGTTCTTCACTGAGATGCTGTTTGGGCAAATAGTCGCTGGCACCGTTTTTCATCGCCTCCGCCGCCAGCAATTCGCTGCCAAAGCCGGTCAGCAGGATGATCGGCACGTCAGCACCATCGGCCCGGGCGACCTGAATAAACTGCAAGCCGTCCTGGCCCGGCAGGGAATAGTCGACAAAAACACAATCCGGTCGCTCCTGCACCAGTAGATTTTTTCCCACTATGCTATCTTCCGCTTCCCATATCTGAACCAGTGCCGGCAGCCGTTTGAGCAAACGCCGCAACCGTTTACGGTCCGTCTCGTCATCATCAATGATTAAAATTTTGACCTTATCTTCCTGCACGCTACTCCCCCCGCTCCGGGCAGCCGCCTGATCTGACTATGGACAAGGGCGTTCACAGAGCTTCCAGTATTTATTGATTGTGCTCATCGCCTCGAAAAACGCTTCCATAGTAACCGGTTTGACCACATAGCCCGCCACATTATACTGATAGGCTTCCACCACATCTTTTTCTTCCGCAGAAGTGGTCAGTACCACCACGCACAGGCAACGCAAGTCAGGGTCATGCCGTAATCGTTCCAAAAACTCCAGTCCGTTCATCCGGGGCATATTTAAGTCCAACAAAATCAATCCCGGCAATTCTTCCGCTTTGTCCCGTAATGTTTGCAGGATTTCCAGCGCCACCAGGCCATCCATCGCCACGCGGAGCGGATTGATAATACCTAATTTCCGGAATGATCGTTGTATATTCTGCACATCCACTTCATCATCATCCACCAGTAAAATGGACAGCATCTCATTCATCTTTCTCCTCCTCTATTCCATGCGTTTCATCCAGGTAAAGCGAAAAGTGGACCCTTGGCCGGCTTCCGATTCCAAGCGGACAGTACCGTTTTGACTCTCTACTATTTTTTTCACCAGAGCCAGACCGACACCGGTATTTTCCTTTTTGTCCCGGGGTGCCAAAACCTGAAACAGCGCAAACACTTTTTCATGAAACTCCGGTGAGATGCCCGGTCCGTCGTCACTCACCGTAAATTCATACCATTCCTCCTGTTCATCCACACTGACCCGAATTTCCCCCTCCTGGCGGTGGTGATGTTTGAATGCGTTGTCAATTAAGTTGGCAAACACTTGCTGCAAGCGCACACAATCGGTCACCAATTCCGGCATTCCCGGTCCCACCACCAGCTTAAAACCATCCGGCAGCGCCAGATCATCGCGAATATCGTCCAACAATTGTCCCACCTGGCACTGACGCGTTGTCTCCCTGACCCGGCCAATACGTGAATACTCGAGGATACCATCAATTAAATTTTCCAGCCGCAAAACCCGTCCCCGCAGCAAATTCATGTTCTGCCGCACTTCTTCCGAAACAGCCGCGCCAATGTCTTCTTCAATCCAGGCGGATAAATGGGTAATCGCCCGCAGGGGGGCTTTTAAGTCGTGGGAAATGACATAGGCAAAGTTATCCAGTTCCCGGTTTTTATGGCGCAGTTGTTCCTCTATCATTTTCCGTTCAGCCAGCTCTTCCGCCAGTCGCCGGTTAACCTCCGTCAGTTCCGCCGTGCGTTCCCGGACTTTATCTTCCAGCCGGTCTCTTGCTTTTGCCACCTCATCATAGGCCATTCGCAAGCTGGTATAATTCTCAATTTCATTTTTCAATACCATGGCCGCATAGTTAAAAAACGGAAACAGCCAGGGTGAAAGAAACTCCCGCGCGCCAATGGACATCCCTTCCATTTTAAAAGCGCCGAAAACCACCCCCCCCACGCTCAAGGGAAAAACCAGTGTGGTCGCCTTCTGCATTTCCGCCGGCAGCGTCGCAGTAAGCTGGGTACCCGCCTCCGTTTCCTCACTGTCGACAAATTCCCCGGTGCTCAATACTTTTTCCACCAGCGGATCCTGCACTTCTTCCAGTTGCCGGCGTTCGCCGCTGATATCGGCAAAAAAAGTTACGCCGCGCACCTGGTAATAGATACTGAGATTTCGCCCACCAATGTTATATACGGTGGTTTCCAGCAATTTATCCACGGTATTTTCCAGCCCCGGAACCCGGCTCAGTTCACTCATCATATGATTGCTCAGCTGCAGATAGGATTTCTCCCGCCCCAGCTTGTCTACACGTTCCTCCAGGTTTTGCAATTCCTGTTGCAAAGCCGCTGCATCCTCCATCAGCACTCACATCCCCATTGTTCGATCGCGGACTGCAAAACGCTCTCCAGTTTTTCTAACCCAACCTCCCGCCAGCGCAGCGGCAGTCCCGTCAGTTCGCCGGCTTTGCTGGCCGTCGCCGTGTAATCTGAAGAACAGGGAGTCTTCAGGCACAGCAGATAACGGCGGTCTTGGCAGAAAATATCCCGGATGATCCGCGGGTTGTTGCCGAAGGTGGCGACCGCAATTTCCAAAAAACGCCGGGCCCAGTCCTCCAACAGGAAAAAAGCACCTTCCGACAGTTCCTGTAAAAACGCTTCCGGTCCCAGCAACATTTCCAGGCAATTTTGCCCCGGCACTCTCCGCAAATTCCGTTCCTCCAAGATCGCATCCATCAACGGATGGCAGGCACCGTAAAAAACCAGAATCGGTTGTCCCCGGTGCCGTTCCAGCATCCTCACCAGGTTTTCCCGCAAGGCCTCAAAATTGATATGCAACGCAGAATCCAAAAAAATCAATTCCAGCGCCCAGCCATTTCGTTCTGTCAAACAACGAATCTCCTGCTGTAAAATGCCGCAGCCAATTAATAAAAGTTTTTGTTCACTCATGATTCCGGCCACCGTCAAAGGTTCCGTATTCCATCGCTGCCGCGACAATTTCCCGGATATTCGCTTCCGGCGTATGATAGGGAAGCGCCAGTGTTCCAAAATAGAACCGTCCTCCGTCCTTGCCCGCTTCCACTACCTTTTTTACTTCCTCCCGTATTTCCCGGCAAGTCCAGTCTTCCGCCCGGATATTATTCAATATTCCTCCAATCATCGCCCGGTTGCCGGTGATCGCTTTGCAGCGCCCAATGTCATCCAGGGCGCTGAGGCAGTACGAGCCGATGTGCAGACGGTCCAATATCAGCTCCAGCACCCCCTCCAGACAGGCTCCGCCGCCGTAATACACCACGCCGTCAACACCGCCGGGTTCCAGATCCCGTTCCATCCAGGGCAGCGATACCGTCCGGATCAGCTTCAATGGTAAAAAATCCGTACTTCCAAACGGATTGGAATAAACCAGCACATTCGCCCCCGCCTCCCGGTAAGCGGCAATCTGCTGCCGGAAAACATCCGAACATTTTTCCAGCAATTCGTCGCGCAGTTCCGGTGAACCGCGCAGCAATAAATCCATCCACTTTTCCATCCCCATCAATAGCACCGGCAGCGTCATCGCCGCGGTAACGTAAGCAATCACCGGATACTTCCCACCGGCCTCCCGCGCCAGAATACGCACACATTTCAATACTTCCTGAAAAGAAGGGTGGGCGGTGACGTCCCGGGGAATTTCCAGTTTGTGAATATCATCATCGGCCCGGATAACCATCTCACCAACATTGGGCGGTCCATCCGGCGCGTAAATCATTTTACGGCAGCCGAACAGTTCTGCTTCCCGGCCCACATAAAACAGGCTCCATAAATTATCGTAGCCGTACTTCTCCCGCATGCGCAGCTGCCCTTCCGCCACATACTCCCCCCGGGAATAGTATTCTTTCAGGCTCGACAGTCCCACCGCCGCCGCCCCCTGATCCAGCAGGTCGCAAAATACCGGAATGCGATCCGTTGGCTCACCCCGCGCCGCTCTCCCGATCCGTTCCATCGCGTTCATTGTTGCCGCACCTCCCGGATAAGATTCGTGATCACACTGCCGGCTTCCAGTCCATTTTCCGCCCAGGCGTCCGCCTGAACCGTTTTGTACAACTCCGGATCATAACGGAAGGGCGCTCCTCCCACGATAATCTTAATCTTATCTTCCAGTCCCTTTTCCTGCAGCAGTTTCCGCACACGCAGACATCCGTTGACGCTCCGTGCCGTATGAACCATCATGGCGGAAATGCCGATTACCTGAGCGTTATTTTTTATCGCTTCCGCCACAAACTGTTCAGCCGATACGCTAAGTCCCAGATCCACCGCCTGGATCATCATCACCTTCAGACAGCCGCAAACGATCCGCTTCCCCAGACCGTGAAAGTCGCCGGCAGCCGTCCCAATCACCACACAGCCGGCACTTTCCGGGAGATTTTCAAACCGCGCCACCAAAACATCCGTGATTTCGGCGCCGATCTGCGATGCCATCAAATACTGAGCCAGACTGGCGCCATAAGTGACACCGACCGTCTCCAGTGACTGACTGATCGACGGAATCACCATTTTGAACAGCATGTCTTCCGCACTGACCTTCCCCTGGTTCAGTGCCTGCTGCACCACCTGTAGCGCCCGTTCCCGGTCGGTGTCAAGCAGCGCTTCATTATAGGCTTTGATTAACCGTTTCATCGCCACGAGGAGCCCCTCCTTTTTTACGCACGGTGTCATCATCTGATGCCCAATAATTCGAAAAGCAGTGAAACACAAGTCTGCAGACCAGAAACTTTCCACCCATATTACATTGATATCCAAACACTTTTTAGCAGGAACAAATCCGTTCGGAAAATTCTTTCAATATTGTTTAGTAAATAATTCGCCCTTTCCGTTTCATTCCCTTCATCCCGGACAATGCCGCGCATATTTTTGTTTTCTTTTTTTCTGATAATATTCCGAGCCGCCGCGTGATCGCCCGATAATAAAAAAAAAACGGCCAGGCCACTGTCAGTTTATAACAATGGTCTGCCCGTACCGGGTTAAGAAAGCTGTCACTATCTTCCTGTTTTTTTATTAACTTCAGGTGGACAAGCCGTTCAGTTTGTTCTTTTCCCGGCAAAATTCCTGTTGAACTTCCATCAACCTGTTTTTATCGGCAATCAGAGTATAACCGGTCAACGCCAGAATCTTCGCACCATACACAATGGCGTCGTGCGCTGCTGGCGTCATTCCCCGCTCCATCCACTCCTGACTGTGAGAAGTCATCCCCCGTTCCACAAAGGCCACCCGGATACAGGATCCCGGCACAAAATACATCACCGAGGCAAAGTCTGTTGACCCGGTTTTCTCCCGCGGCGGCGCAATAGCCTGCGCACCGACAGTTTCCGCGTTTTCCATTAACAGACGGTTCAGGGACAGAACCGGTATTTTATTGTGAAAATCGGACACTTTGACCAATTGATACGTTGTTTCCGTCATCAACGCCGCACCGTCCAAAATATTTTGTATTCTTCGAATCACCTGATCCAGATAAGGCCGGTCGTAAGCCCGTACCTCAATCCGGGCCACCGCCCGTTCCGGAATCGCGTTGATGACCTGCCCACCTTCTTCAATAATGCTGTGAAGGCGCACATCATCCCTGACGTGCCCGCGCAAGTAGGCCATTCCGTTGATGGCCAGCATGACTGCTTCCAGCGCGCTGCGTCCTTTTTCCGGTGCGATAGCGGAATGTGCGGCAACCCCCCGGAAGGTAACCACAAACTCCGATAGCGCCATCGACCTCACGTCGGTAGTCGTCGTATCACCGCCATGCATCATCAACGCGACATCCAGATGCTGGAACGCATTATTTTCCAGCATGATATGTTTGCCGCCTTCGGCACATTCTTCCGCCGGTGTTCCAATGACTTCCAGCGTATAAGGCCAGTCTCCCGCGTTCTCCCTGATCGCGACCGCCGCCCCTGCCATGCAGGGTCCCTGCAGATGATGCCCGCAGGCGTGCCCCATGTTTTTTACGGCATCATATTCACACAGCAGTCCAATACAAGGTCCGCCGCTGCCTTGCCGGTATGTGGCCCGAAAAGCAGTGTCCAGACCGCCATAACCTTCCTCCACCGAAAACCCGTTTTCCTGTAAATAGATCATCAGGCGTTTCGCCGCCTGTACTTCCCGATAACCGATCTCAGGATTTTGAAAGATAAAATCCCCGATCGCCGCCAAGTCCTTCTTTTGCCTTTCCACCGCCGCCTGAAGAGCCTGCTGTTTGTTGTGTTGCACCATACTGAACTCCGCCTTTTCAACAATATCGGTTATTTCCCCGGTTAGTAACCAATCATATACGCAATAAAAATAAATATCGTACCAATCAATACATACCATCCGAACAGCGGCCACATAAATTTCATCCATTTTTCATAAGGTATTTTGGCCACCCCCAACATGCTCATCGTGGATGCCGACATAGGTAAAATATTGTTGGTAAATCCATCTGCCAGCTGAAAAATCAGCACAGCGGTCTGCCGGGTAACCCCCAGTATATCGGACAGGGGTGCCATGATCGGCATGGTGACCGCCGCCATTCCGGTGCCGGAAACGATCACTGCGCTCATCATCAGCTGGAAAATGTACATTCCCATCAATTGCAGCGCCGGCGGCAGTAATCCCACCCATAAAGCCATATTATAGACAATGGTGTCAATAATTTTGGCGTCTTCCATCACCAGCAGTATGGCGCGGGCCAAACCAACAACCAAGGCGCCGAACACCAATCCTTTGGCGCCCTGCACAAACGTTCTGGCGACCCGGCTGGGGCCGAATCCATAAACAAATCCGCTCAGGACACCCATCACCATAAATAACGCTGCCATATCCGGAATCCACCAGTCTTTTTTCGACACACCCCAGATCAGCGTTGAAAAACCGGCCACCATCACGATCAACACCGCCAGATGGCGACCCTCAAAGGCCGGCACCACAATATCGGATTCGTTAAATTCCGTCCGCAGATCCGCAACGTCAGCCACTACGCTTTGGGCCGGGTCTTGTCTCACACGCCGGGCATAGCGCCAAATATACAGACTTGTGGCCAGAATCAATACCACCAGCAGTGCCGCCCGCAACCCCATTCCAGAAAACAGCGGCACCTGGCTGATAACCTGGGCGATACCCACGCCAAAAGGATTCATTAACCCTGCGGTAAAGCCAATGTTGCATCCCAGCAGAATCATCGCCACCCCGGTCACCACGTCAAACCCCAATTGCCGCGCCACCAGAATACCGATAGGAACAAATCCGACCGCTTCCACCGACATGCCGATAGTAAAACCGCCAACGGAAAAGATACTCAGAAACGCCGGAATTACCCACGCCTCTTTTCCCCGCAGAGCCATGGCCGCCCGCCCGGTAGCCGCATGCAGGGTATTGGTCTGCATAATAATTTCAAAAGCTCCGCCCACTACCAGACAGAACAACATAATGTCGGCCGCTTTAACCATCGCGTTGAACAGAGTCTTCGGTATCGTCAGAAACTGTCCGGGATTGGCTTTTACCAAATGATAGCTGGTGGGATCCACTAACGTTTTTCCGCTTGCCACATCCTTAATCCGGTTGAATTCACCCGCCGGAAAAAGATGGGTAAGCAGCACGGCCACAACGGTCAGCCCCACAATCAGGGCAATCGTATGCGGTATGGTAAAGATTTTCTTCGCAGAATCCATCCAGGAATTACCCGTCGTTTCTTTCGTGACATTTTCCATCCTTTATCATTCAGCTCCTTCATGTTAATACGGCGAGCGCCAGACGGCCCGCCCCCCGCGTTCTGCCTGAATGCGCTTTTGGCCGGTTGTACCGCTATTGCATCCGATGTTTCCCGGCCACAAAAACAACCCCAACCCGAATTGCACCTGGATTGGGGCCGCTTTGCCAGCATCTGTCTGTCACTCGAGGATCCTGTTCTCATGGTCATTGATCTCATCCGGGGATTAGTATATAGTTGATTGTAGCAGATACCGGAATATTTTCATAATAGGGAATACTTCTGGATTCCATAAGCAATCATTATACGGCTAAGGAGTGTTTCATCCCTTTGGACATTAAACAGCTTAAATATTTTCTGGCGATTGCCGAAGAAGGGCAGATTACCGGCGCCGCCAAAAGGCTGCATGTGGCTCAACCGGCATTGAGCCAGCAATTGCAACTGCTGGAAAATGAACTGAACATTCAACTGGCGGAAAGGGGCAGCCGGCGTCTTCGCCTGACCGAAGCCGGACGGATGCTGCGCGACCGCGCACTGCAAATTGTGGGTTTAATGGACACCACTGTGCGTGAACTTCAAGACCTGCGCAACGGCGCCAAAGGAAGCATTGCGATCGGGACCGTTCCTTCCGCCGGCACCAAATGGTTGCCGGATCGCATTCATGCATTTCATCGCCAGTACCCGGACATCTCTTTTCAGATTTATGAGGATGATACCATGGTATTATTGGACATGCTGGACAATGGAACCATTGATCTGGGCATTGTCCGTCCGCTGTTCGACCTGGAGCTGTATCATTCGCTGGAGCTTCCTCCGGAACCGATGATCGCGGCTATCAGCAATACCTGGCATTCCGCACTGCCAACCAACGATATCCGTATGGCTGACCTGGACGGCAAACCATTGCTGGTGCATCGCGGTGCCACCCGGATTATTGAGCATTGCCGCCTGAACGGATTTGAACCGGTGATTCTTTGCCGGGGCGACGATGTCCGTTCCCTGCTGGCATTAGCAGCCGCCGGTACCGGCATCGCCATTGTGCCCGAGGCTTCAATGTCTTTTGTTCCTTCCGCCCAGCTGCAATACCGTAAACTGCCGGAGCCCGCACTGGAGTCCCGGACCGTGGTCATTTGGCATCGCAGCCGGAGTTTGTCCGCGGCAGCCAACAATTTCCTCAGAACGTTTACCGAGTCGTAACCATATAAACTACTGACCTGCCCATTTCGAGCAGGTCAGTAGTTTATATGGTTACGACCATTTCACCATGCCGCAGCAGGTTTCTTCATAATGTATCGCCGCCTGCTTTGCCGTGACATAATCAACGGTTTCCCTCGCTGGGTACGCGATAGCGTTCATCCCCGCATCCACGGCCAGTTTTTCAATCCTCCGGGCATACTCTCCCATTGGCCGGGCACACCCCAGAGCTATCGGCAGCGCCGGCAGCAACCGCCGTGCCTCCCTGAACAGATTAGCAACTTCAGCCGGCGACGGCGGGTTCACCCCGGTCATCGGCGTATCTGTCAACGGATTCAGTACCACCAGCACCAGACTGGTTGCCCCTTCCGCCGCAACCATGTTGAGTGCCTGATATTCTCCGCGAATCTGTCCAAAATGCAATCCGATAACAATATGCGGTGAAACCGGCAAACCCTGGGACCGGGCCGTCCGCAGGCTATTGCGGTAATCGGCCGGTAGATACGGCAAATGATACACTTCACGAATCGTATCTTTGTCACCAATCAGATCCAACGCAACCCTGCTTACATTGGCCTGTGCCAAAGCGGCGGCAGTTTGTTCCGACAACAAGCCCGGATGAACCACCACCGCCAATCCCATGGCAGTCATTTGACGCAACGCATCAGCGAAAATTTTCAGCGGCACGCTGCCGTCCTCATCCGCTCCACCGCTGACCAACACCCCACGACAGCCGCGGTTGTGTAGACTCTCCGCCAACATCAACAGCTCTTCCGGCGTTGATACCGGCAGCATCCTTCCCAGCATTTTTCCCCGGCAATGTTCACAGAGACAACGACATTTTGTTCCGGTAATGCTGATATTGGTAAAGGAATGCTCATGGTTGGCCCACAAACCATTATCATAATGACGTGATCCCGGAATATAAAAAGTAATGTCATTCATTCCATATCTGTCCTTTTATTATCTGAATGTCGGTCACAGTCGGTTCAAACGGATAGTTCCGCAATACCGGTCCCGGTCGTTCGTTACCATAGGGACGGTTGCAGGCCACGCACCCCTTCTGGTCAGGACAACCCGAAGTCATAAACGGTTTCCCCTGGTCCAGATCCGTTCCCAGCCATTCCTCAAGGGATCGGCCATAGCCGGTAATTTTCCCCCGGCAGTCAAACTGAAGTTCATTGATCGTGATCGGTTGACGGTTAAACAGATAAGCAGCCAGCTGAATACGCCGGTATTGCCCGAAGGATGGCGGTTGATGATCGGCCAATCGGCTGCCCGGTTCCGGACAAAAAGAAAACAAATGAGCCTGCGCCCCATATCGCCGGGCACGTTCAATCGCTGTCGCCATCTCTTGCTCGCTTTCACCCAGCCCAACGATAAAATGGGCGCTGGTCCGGTCACGTCCAAAAATATGTGACGCCGCTGCGACCGCTTCCCAGTATAGTTGCCAGCAATGCGGCCCGCCGGCTGCCGGGCCGCGCAACGCGGCAAACAACTCCGGTGTGGCCGCGTCAACGGCAATGCCGACGCAGTCTACACCGCTTGCCTGCAGTTTCCGAAAAAAGCCATCTGTGTCCACCAATACCGTCGGTGAAACCAGAACGCTGACCGGCAAAGAGATGTCCGTGCGTAATTTATGGACAATGTCCAGGGCATCCGCCGCAGCCTGTGGATGAGTAATCATGGATAAACAAATTCTCCTCAGATGACGGATTTTTCGCAAAATTTCCGGAGGCGGCTGCTTCAATCGCTCGATAATGTGCTCCAGCTCATAGACCGGCCATTTCACCCGGATAAAAGTATCTTCCTCCGGCGGCGCCACCCGTTCGCGGGCCAGACCGCAATAGCCGCAGTTGGCCCGGCAGCCGTCGCGATAAGTCATCAGCAAATTCAAACTGCCCGGATACGCCTCACGATAAAAGCTGCCCGGTTTCAGCCCCAATGCCATGGCGCCGGCCAGGCTGGTCTGCACCCAGGCGGGACTTTCCTGCCGGTTCACGTTCTCGTCCATTATTTGATCCCCCTTGCTCTGCCTTTTGCCAGGGTCTGTAATATTCCGGGAAAGCGATCCAGCTCCGCCGGATTAATATTGAAAATGTGTCTCCGGCAGTTGCCCATTCCCGGTCACGCCAAAGTAATCGCTGGCGGGCCCAGGAAAATTGGCGTCCAAATTCCGCCTCCATAGCCTGCTGATAACTGCCGGCCGTTGCCCCCACCTGCTGCAGGTTCTGCAAAACCGCCGTCGCTGCCAGTCGCCCGCTGATCACGGCATTCATCACGCCGGCGCCGGTAATAGGGTGAACACAACCGGAGGCATCACCCGCCACCAGTATATTTTCTTTCCCCAAACAGGAAACCATTCCGCCCGCCGGCACTATTCCCCCAACAATCCGGCCCGCACTGTTTCTTATCATGTTGTCATTGACCAATTGCTGGCAAAAAGCCTCCAGTGTACCGCGAAGTTTGCTGCCTTGCGAAGGATGAACAGCCATCCCGACATTGGCAACCATCCCTTTGGGAAACAGCCAGGCATACCCGCCATAAATTCCCGGGTCAAAATAAATTCCGGCGTCAGTCAGAGGTCGGCACAATGCCATTTCCCGCTGCATGGCCACGCAATGTTCCTGCGCCCCGTTCCCCAAATGGCGCCCGACAACCGATTGCGCACCGTCACAACCCAGGATAAACCGGCCCCGGACCGCTTTCAGTACTGTTCCTTTGCGCAGTATGACATGATTCCTGTTTACGCCAATCACCCGGATTCCCGTCCGGATATCGGCACCGGCAGCAGCAGCCGCCGCCGCCAATCCGGAGTCCCACATGTTTCGCCGCAGTACATAGCCCGGCGCTTTTAGGCTCTGAGCGATTTCCCCCGCAATAAAAGTCCGGATCCCGTTGACCGGCTGCGCGATGTCCACCGGCCGCACGTTGACATAAGATTCAATCCGTCGCGGTACAAATTCCGCACATTGCACCGGTTCGCCAATCTGCCGCCGCTGCTCCGCCACCAGCACTTTCAACCCTGCCTGCGCCAGCCGGCGGGCCGCCACGCTGCCGGCCGGACCGGCGCCAACAATAATCGCATCATATTGATTATGCAATCCTTCCATCGCCGCCTCGCTTCATACCGGTTGCGCCTGCGGAATCCCTCTCTCAACCGCCAGCAACACAGCCTGGACAAAATCTTCCGCCGCCACACCGGGTATTTCCACTTCTTGATCCGCAAAAAATCCCATAATTTTTTTCCGAATCCTTTCTTTACTGACCGGCGTATTTTTCAATACGGTTTCCAGATCATTCACCGCCCGGGCAGGATATGCAAAAAAATCACCGCTGATGATGACGTATTTAATCACCTGTAACGCGTCATCCAACCGCATCTGCACCCGGATCAAACCACCGGGGGCCTTGTAGTCCGCCGTACAGTCAATGGTATTGACCAACCGCTCATCCCGGCCATAAATCCAATCATCGCTCTGAAAATACGGTAATTCGGCAGTTAGCCGATCCACCTCGAGCTCATTAAGGTCTTCCGGGAAAAAATCATATCCCAGCTTCGTCCGCAGTCCGCCCAGGATGGCCGCTTTCAATTGTTCCACCGGCGGCACAAAGCCAATCTGCGCTTTGACGGACGTCACCCGTTCACTCATTGTTTTTACCGCCTTGTCTCGAAGTTTTTCCAGGGGAAATCTTAACGCCCGCATCATTTCCGCCACCGGAAAATCTACCAGCACGCTGCACTGGAATACAAACGAGCCAGCCAGTTCCGTGCCACCGGTGCCGGCAATTTTTTGTCCGCCAGCTTCAATATCATTGACAGGACGGTAGGCCGCGCTGATCCCGAAGGAATGCAGGCCCAGCACCACGGCCTCGCACAGCAAACGGTACAACGCTTCAATTTTTCTGGGAATCCCCGGCGTATCTTTGGCAGCGTACATCTCCCAGCCCAGTTCCATCGGTCCCCAGTACAAACTGCCGCCGCCGGTAATGCGGCGGTTGATCTCAATCCCGTTTTGCCGGCAATAAGGTACATTCACCTCCAAGAAAGTATTTTGATGCAATCCCACCAACACACAGGGTCTGAACTGCAAAAACCGCAATGTATTGGGAATCAGTCCCTGACTATGCGTCTGCATGATGATTTTATCCAGCGCCATATGTTCCGCAGCGCTCCGGGGCGCTGAGTCCAGCAAGCGAAACCGCGTATATTCATCCCGCCTACGCATCGTCCTGCCCTTCCCGTTCCAGCCATTTCCGCAGTGCTGCTGCCGTCATAAATCCCTTGGATTCCAAGGGACGCGACGGACTCAATTCCATGAACCAGCACTCATAGGGATCTTGCCCGATGAGTGCCGGCCGTCTGGCAATTTCTTCATTGACCCGTACAACCCGTCCACTGATCGGGGGATAAATCCGTCCCACCCATTTGCCGGCTTCCAGGGAACCACAGGCATCGCCGCGGCACACCTCATCACCTGCCAGGGGCAACGCCAGATACAAAATATCACCGGTGATTTCCAGACCGTAATGTGTCAGCCCAAACAGCACATGGTCTCCCTCTTTCCGAATCCATTGATAATGCTCGTCATACCATAAGTTTTCCGGAAAGTCCCATTGACCGTTCTCCATCTGCACTCTTCCTTTCCGCGCCGCACTATTCTTCCAGGGCCATCAACAAAAATTCCGTCAGGTCCATCACCCGGAGCGATAATTTTTCCGTCCGGGCCGCCTTTTCCAGCATTTGTTCACATTGCTGACACGCGGATAAAACGATGGTGGCACCGGTTTCCGCCGCTTCCCGGATCCGCTGACAAGCGATGGCATCCGCCAGCGGAGCATCCACCCCCTGCAAATTCCCGCCGCCGCCGCAGCAGCGGGCCTCTTCGCCATGAGTCATCATTTCGATAAATTTCAGGCCGGGAATGCTGCGTAAGATCTGACGCGGTGCGTCGATCACTCCGCTGTTTCTTCCCAGATCACAAGGATCGTGATAGGTGACCGTTTCACATCTCTCTTTCGGCAGCAGTTTTCCCGAATGCAGCAACTCCACTAAAAACTCGGCGGCATGCACAATCCGGACATCCGGCTTTGCACCCAGCAGTTCCGGATACACATGACTCCAGATGTGATAGCAGGAAGGGCAGCCGGTCACCAGGGTTTGAATTCCCAGCCGTTGCAGCGCCATCACATTATGGCGGGCAAATTCTTTGATTTCCTCGGCCTGGCCGGCCGCCAGCAGCGGAAAACCGCAGCACCATTCCTCGACGCCCAAAGTTGTATAGCGAACACCGGCTCTGTCCAGCAGCGGTACCATCGCCAACGGCACCTGCGCCGCCCGGGGAAAAAACGAGGACACACAACCGACAAAATAGGCCACTTCCGCCGCCGGGGCCTGATCCAGATAATCCGGAATATCTTCCAGGTCCTCCGCCCAGTCCAGCCGTGATTCATTACCCATGGTGGAAATGTTCTTTTTATTCTTCAGATTGGCTGTCAATGCCGTGTACGCCGCCGGCGCCTTGCCGTTCACGACCAGTTGCCGGCGTAAATCCTGCCACAGGCTCTGCAGATTGATCCGGGCCGCACAAAAGCGGGTGCAGGCGCCACACAGCGTGCATTGGGAAATTCGCTGCGCATAAGCAGAACTGAACTGCGTTTTGTCGCGACGGGCGAATATTTCCCGGGTCAGCGAAATTTTCGCTCTTGGCGCTGCCGATTCCCAGCCGATTGCCCGGTATACCGGACAATCATTGCGGCAGTTGCCGCAGCGACCGCAAATCAGCGATTCTGTTGTCAAGTCCCGATAAAAACTTTCTGCGCTCATCCCGGTTTCCTCCCCAGTTTCCCCCGGCACACCCGGCTTGAGGCCGCCAACAGGTCCATTCCGGTATTAAATACCGCCGGCTGCAACAACAGCGGAACTTGATAGACTTTACCCGGATTCATAACATTGTCCGGATCCAACATCTTTTTGCGCCGCTTTCGTTCCTGCCACTCTGCCGTATCATAGTAACGCTGAAAATACGGCGTATTCCACAAACCAATCCCATAAGGCGCGCCGCCGTACCGTGCGCCAACGTCATGCAGTTTCTTTACAAACGCCAGGCCCTGCAAATAGCCTAATGTATCCCGTTCGTCAGCGCCAAACAGGCTCATCACCATCGCCTGCCGCGCTGTAACCACATGGCCATAGGTTTTGACCGCCAGTCGTTCCCGGCAGGCAAAAGCGTCCACCGCCTGCAAATACTCCGCCAGATGGGCAAGGGGCAGCCAGATCTCCGCTCCTAATAGCGACGGGCCCTCACGTTTTAATATCAGCGAAAAAAACCGGTTCTCCCATTCCTCCGCTGCGCCTTCCCTTAAGTCTCCGGCGCCGGTCACCTGGCAGGCCCGTTCATAGTTGCGCCGGGCCGCTGCCACTTCCGCTGTTTCACCATCCGCGTCGAACGCCACCGTATACAGTTGTGCTTCCCGCTCGCCGGCCAGCCCCAACCGGTGCCGTAAAGCATTGCAGGCGGGATCGCTAAAATGCAGATTAAACGGCACCGCATCTCCCGATACCACTGTTTCGATAAACTGCTGCATCGACGCCGGAGCCGCAAATGCCGCCAGACCATGCCATTCATATGCCGGTGCCTTTCTGACCAGCAGTTCCACTTCCGTAATCAGACCCAGCGTACCTTCCGAGCCGGCCAGCCAATCCAGCGGCGGTTCACTGGTTTTGGTCAAATCCCGTATATGGCCGTCCGGCAGCACCGTCCGCGCCGTTAAAACCTGTTCCACCAGCGGACCGTATTTCAAACTGCCCAGTCCATAGCCCATCATGGCCAGCCAGCCGCCCACCGTAGCCGCCGGCGCGCTGCTGGGGTAGGAACGCGCCGCCAGGCCGTACCGTTTCAACTCTCGTTCCAGCTGATACCAGCTGATACCGGCACCTACCCGGACACGGGTTTGTTCCCGGTTCACTTCCAGTAACTGATTCAAGCCGTTAACATCGGCCAATATTCCCCGTTGGGTGCATATCGCATTAAAATATACGGTCGAACCACCGGCCCGGGCGGTTACCGGACAACGGTGCCGGGCCGCCAGTTCCATGACCGATGCCACTTCTTCGGTGTTTTGAGGCCTGACCACAATATCCGGCAAGGTGTCGGCCAGCGGTTTGACCAAAAAATCGGGCACCGGCGCCAAATCCCGCTCATAACAGCGGCGTTCGAATAGATCCGTTGTGGCCCGCTCGCCCAGCAGTTTTTTCAAAGCCTGTTCCAGTTCCGTTTTCATCGCCATCTCTTCTCCCTTCCGGCACAGCGGAGCAGGTGTCACTCTGTCTTGGCGTACTTTTCATGTTCCACCGTAAAGAACGCGTCCGCTTCCGGCCCGCTAATCAGCGTTTTCAATCCTGCCGCCAAATCCTCCGGCTCCAGTACGCAGATCCAACCCGCCCCATAACAATCACTGTTGAGCAGTTTCGGATTGCCCGGCAGTTCACCGTTGGCCGCCAAAATTTTTCCGGCCATCGGCGCCAAAATTTTTCCCGCCCATTTCCCCGACTGAACAGAGCAAAGAGTGGCGCCGGCGGCCAGCGCTTTTCCGGCCCGGGGAATTCGGATAAACGTAATTTCTCCCGCCAGCTTTTGCATAAAATCAGAAACGCCGATCCGGATATTTTCTCCTTCCACCTGCACCCAGGCATGGTCTGCCGTGTAATACAAATCCTGGGGAATATGATATTTTTCCATTTTTCCTCACTCCCTACTCCCGTCATTCCGCCAATAGCCAGTGCATCATCAAGGTTTCGTCGATCCAGTGGCCGGTTAACGAGAGATCCCGGTTCCAGTCCGCCACCGCCCGCCGGATATCCGGTTCATACCACCGAACGCTGTGCAGGTATTGGGCCAGCTGGTCTAACCCGCACCGTTGCCGCCGACACAATTGGTGAAATTCCGCTGACACCAGCCTGCCGTTCTGCACCACAGCAATCAGTTGCCCCTGACACAGTCCGCCGTTTTCCCGCCGGCATTCGTTTCCCTTGCCTGGATTGTCCGCCAGACATTCGCGAATCGGCTGCAGTCTGACATAGGTCTTTTCATTGATTTTCACCTGACGCAAGAGACGCCGTTTTCCCGGCAACCGGAGAAATTCCGGATCCGTCAGTTGTCGCACAACTTTTTCCACTGCCTGGCGCAGGTCATCCGAATAATCCACCGGTTCCATTTTACCCAGCCAGTCGGAAAAGTGTACGATCAGACGTTCTTCCACCTGTTCTGCCTCGGGTTCATATCCCAGTTCCTCGGCCATGGTTGTCAAATGCCGCTCCATCGCCCAACGGGTCAGTTCACGAAAACGCCTGCCGGGCAGACGCAACACACGCGACATGAATAATCGGTCAAAATTCAGTAAAACATTGCCGGTAAACACGGCAAATCCATTCAGATCCCCGGCGCCATTGCCGGAAATTTTCCGTTCATTCACCACGATATCAGCCGGCGTTTGGATTTTGGCCTGCAGGCCAAAATCCGCCAATGCCCGGACTGCCGGCAGCAAAAACTTGCAGAAAAAACTGTCGCGTCGCCTTTGCAGGCAGGGATTGTCCGACCGCAATACCAGTTGGAAAAACACCTGTCCCCGGTCAAGCAAAACCAGTCCGCCGCCGATTTCCCGCCGGATGATCGGCAAACTCTGCCGGGTACAGTAGCGGATATCCACTTCCTGCATCAGATCGTCATGCATTCCCAAACAAACGCAGGGAGTGGACGGACGGCAGATAATCAGTCCTTCCTGCCGCTGTTGCGCCAGGGTGTGATAAATCGCCTGCGTTTCAATTCCCGGCACTGCTCCCAGCCGATATAAATTCATCACCTGTTTCCTCCCGCGCCGGCAGCAGCTTCACGCCAAACACTGCCGCAAATTGCCGGGCTAATGTATCCTTCACTTCCGCCAGATTCGCTACCGTTCCGAAATCCTGCATGGCGGCCACCGGACGGTCGATAATACCGCAAGGATGAATCAGGGAAAAATATTTCATATCCGGCGATACATTCAGCGCAAAACCATGCATGGACACCCAGTTATGCACACCAATGCCAATGGCCGCAATTTTGCCGGCCCGGGTCCACACTCCCGGCAGTCCCGGCTCCCGGAAAGCATCAATATGATAGACGCCCAATGTCCGGATGAGTACTTCTTCCAGCATCCAGGAATATTGATGCAGATCCCGGCCGTAATGTTTCAGATTCAATACCGGATAGCCGACCAACTGTCCCGGACCATGATAAGTAATGTCACCGCCCCGGTCGACCTCCAGCACTTCCAATCCGGCCGCCGCCAGAATGCTGTCCGGCACCCTGACATTGTCCCAGCTGCCGGCCCGGCCCAGAGTATATACCGGCGGGTGCTCCAAAAGAATCAGCGTATCCTGACCCTGACCCTGCCGGTGCCGGGCCGCAAGTTTTTGCTGCAGTTCCCAGGCTGCCGGATAGGAGAGTTTCCCGCACAGCATCAGCCGGCAAATTTTCGTGTCCGTTTTGGCCACCATAGTCTTACACCACCCGTTTTAAAACAATTCGTCACCGCTTTTGCCGCCCAGCCCCGGATGACAATCAAAACGCACCACACCCACTGCAGCGTTCCCCTGGGCAGCTTCTTTTACTGCAGCCACGCCATGAATACCAAAACCTCCGCACAATTCAACGGCAACAACCCCCTGATTGACCAGTTCTTTCACCACGACCGCCGCTGCCGCATAGTCGCCGACTCCAACCGTGGTCAATTCCACCTCCGGTGTCGCAATCACTGACCGATGCTGTCGGCCGTCCGCCTTAGGCGCGATAAACACAAATGCCGCTTTAAGCATTCCGATCCCTCCCGTTTTTATATTTCTTCTTTACCGTTGATCAGTCATCATTTTTTGCCAGGACAATTCCGCCTGATAGGAACTGCGAACCAGTGGCCCGGCATTAACCTGCTGAAACCCCATGGCTAACGCCTCCATTTTCCATCTCGCAAATACATCCGGTGAAACATATTCCGCTACGGGTAAATGGTGGACCGACGGCCTCAGATACTGTCCCAGCGTCAGCATTTCACAACCGGCCTGCCGTAAGTGAACCAACACATCAAATATTTCCTTTTTTGCCTCACCCAGTCCCAGCATCAAACCCGACTTTGTCCGGATCCCGTCCGCCAAACGACGTACCCGTGCGATCAATTCCAGCGAACGGCTGTAAACCGCCTGAGGCCGGACCGCCGGATACAAGCGCGGCACCGTTTCCATATTATGGTTCACAATATCCGGCCGTGCCGCCATAACCAACGCCAACGCATCGTGGTCACCCTGAAAATCGGGAATGAGCACTTCCACAACAGCCTGCGGCAATTGCTGACGCAGAGCTCGGATTGTAGCGACAAAATGCCCTGCCCCACCATCTGGCAAGTCATCGCGGCTGACCGATGTCACCACCACATGTCTTAACTCCAGTTGGGCAGCGGTTGCCGCCACCAGCTGCGGTTCCGCAGCATCCACTGCCGCCGGCCGGCCGTACGGCACCGCGCAGAAACGGCAGTCACGGGTACAGTGATCGCCCAGAATCAGAAACGTACAGGTCCGGTTCTTAAAACATTCCCCCAGGTTGGGACAATCCGCGCTTTCGCACACCGTATGCAGGCTGCCGGTGTCCAGCAATTCTTTCATCTTCACCAGCGCTGCTTCCTCCGGCACTGGCAGAGTCAACCAGCTTGGCCATTCCTGTTTTGCCATATTGCTACTCAAAAGCTTCCAGTGCTTTTAACAGGGTGGTGGCGGCATAAGCCATCGCCGGCGATCCGCCAAAAGCGACGGCAACCGCAGCGGCTTCCAGAATTTCTTCCCGGTTGGCTCCTTCCTCCAGTGCATTTTTCACGTGAATATTAATGCAGTATTCACAACGCATCGCCACTGCAATGCCAAGACCAATCAGTTCCTTATATTTCCGTTCCAGCTCACCTTCCACATAGGCGGCCTGATCCATTTGCACAAAAGCGGCTGCCAGTTCGGGGCTCTCATTTTGCAGACTGTTCATGCCGATTTGCAATTCACTCATTAAATCCAGACTATCCGCGGCCATTGTCATCCCCTGCTTTCCTTCCGATTTTTCCGGTATGCCAGGCATTTCAGACTAAATGAAAATTTTATACGGATGTTCCATCAGTTGAAGCAACTGCGCCAGGAATTCCGCGGCCGGCGCACCGTCAATCACCCGGTGATCAAACGCCAGTGACAGTCCCATCACCGGCCGAATCACAATTTGCTCACTGACCACCACCGGCCGTTTCACGGTCCGGCCAATCCCTAAAATAGCCGATTCGGGCTGATTGATAATCGGGGTAAAGTAATCCACCGAACCGTAACCGCCCAGATTGGTCAGTGTAAACGTACCGCCGCCCAGTTCCTCCGGTTCCAACTTATTTTTCCGGGCCCGTTTGGCAAAATCACGGATTTCCTGACTGATATCCGCCAGACATTTCTGATCGGCATGCTTCACCACCGGCACTACCAGACCGTCCGGTACAGCAATCGCCACACCAATATGAATATCCTGGAGCACCCGGATTTCCTCTCCTGCCAGCGTACTGTTCATCCGGGGATGAAATACCAGGGCTTTGGCAACGGCTTTCACCAACAGATCGGTAACGGATATCTTTTCATTTTCTTTGCGATCGCTGTTAATATTGGCTCGCAATTCCAAAAAATCAGCCACGTCAACGCTGACATGATGCGTGACTTTGGGTGCGATGCTCCAGCTTTGCGCCATCCGTTCACCAATCACCTGGCGCATGCCTTCATAGGGTACCAATTCCAGGGCCGCCCGCTCATCCTGCTCCTGCCCCTGTTCCGTCAGCGCTTTTTCCACATCCTCCCGGACAATTCTTCCTTCCGGACCGGAACCGATAATCTGACTGTAATCGAGTCCGTTCTCCTGGGCCAAAGCCCGGGCGGCCGGCGAAATTCTGACCTTTTGCCCCGGTGCCACGCTGACTGTTTTCGTCCCCGGCTGCGCTGCGGCAACGCTTTTAACCGCTGCCGCTTTGACGGCCAGCGCCAGAAGGGCATTGATGTCTTCGCCGGCATCGCCGATCACGCCGAGCAAACCGCCAATTGGTAATTTCGCTTTTTTCACCGCAACAATTTTTAGCAGGATACCGTCCTGCGGTGCATCAATTTTGTTGGCAATTTTATCGGTCATGACTTCCAGCAGGGTTTCCCCTTTTTTAATGCTATCTCCTTCGTTTTTCAGCCACTTGGCCACCATTCCTTCTTTCATCGACAATCCCAGTTTCGGCATATTGATTGCTATTGCCACAATTTATCCTCCTCCACTAGGCCCGTTACACATTTTTATAACTGTAGCCCCGGGCCACTGCCATACGCAGCGCATCTTTGGCCCTGATGACATTCGGTCCGTCAAAAGTCAGTTGGACCTGAACGCTTTCGCCCCGCCGCACCTCCACTTCCCGCTCTCCATCCAGCGCGATGACGCAGGGCGCGTCCACGTCCACCACTTCACCCACCTGCAGATAACGGTAATTCCTGACCGGCACGTTCTCCACCAAACCGGGAGCTATCGGTGCCCGCACCTGTAAATTGCCCGGACCGACCTCCAGCACTACGCCCAGATCATCATAGGCAGTCACTGGTGCCAGGTTGCCGACAATGGACGAGATGCCGATATTGTGCGGTTCACCGCGCGTAACAATGATCTGCTTGATTTGCCGCATATCCCAGACGGCCCGGGAACCGACAAACGTATCTTCCAGCACTACCGCGTCCACCAAAGCAATATCCACAGCTTCGCCATTTTTGTACACCGTCAGTTTTTTACTGGGATTGATAGCCGGTTTCCCGGCTACCAGCCCCAGCGCCACCACGCCGGCCACCAGGCCGGCTATCGTACTTTCCATCATGGTGGGGAACACATTATTGGTACCGGTGGAAACGGGCAGCAGCGGAACAGTCCCGCACCCTTTGGCCACCATCCGGTTGGTGCCGTCGCCACCCAGCGTGACGATGCAGTTCACACCGGCCCGTGCCATCGCTTCGGCGGCGCAAAAACTGTCCAGCTGAGTACCCGTCAGGCAAATATTCACCGGAGCGATTTTCATATCCGGGCGGTGGCCGCCGCAAATACTCTCCACGGCGCCGGGAACAATCCCATAATACTCCGGCATATATACGATGCTGTGCACGCCGGTTGCCGCCATGCTGAGAATCAGCCGGCAGACCATATTTACTTTTTCCAGGTTGTCACAGACCGTGCCGTAAGCTACCAGCCTGCGGATGTCTTTACCGGACGCCGGGTTTGCGATAATACCGACTTGCCCCATGTTTCCCGCCACCTTGCCATCAAATTAAAACAGGCTCTTCACCGCCGCGATAATTTTTTCTTCGCTGGGAATTGCACATTTCTCCAACGCCGGGCTGAATGGAATCGGTGCAAAGGGCATGGCCACCCGTTTAATGGGAGCATCCAGCAGGTCCAGACCTTCTTCGGCGACAATCGCGGCAATTTCACCACCAAAACCACCGGTCTTTACTGCTTCATGAACAATAACCAGTTTGCCGGTTTTTTCCAGAGACTTCAATATTGCCGCCGTGTCCAGCGGAACCAGCGTTCGCGGATCCAGTACTTCCGCGTTGATTCCCTGCTGCGCCAACTCCTCCGCGGCCGCCAGTGCCTTGTGAACCATCCAGGACCAAGCTACGATCGTAACATCGGAACCATCCCGTTTTATATCCGCTTTACCCAGTGGGATGCAATAATCGCCTTCCGGTACATCACCTTTGATGCCCAGCAATTGCTTATGTTCGATATATACCACCGGGTTGTCGTCACGAACTGCCGCCGCCATCAGCCCTTTGGCGTCGGCCGGTGTCGACGGCATGACGGTTTTAATACCGGGAATATGGGTAAACCAGGCTTCCATCGACTGGGAATGTTGAGCGGCCGCCCCCATGCCGGCGCCGCACGGCGTCCGGAGGACCATGGGAATCTTGGCTTTACCGCCAAACATATATCGCATCTTGGCCGCCTGATTGAATAATTCATCCATGCACACGCCCATAAAGTCGACAAACATGATTTCCGCGATGGGCCGCAGACCGGCCGCCGCCGCGCCAACCGCCGCTCCGACAATAGCGGTTTCACTGATCGGGGTATCAATTACCCGTCCGGGAAATTCCGTGACCAGGCCGCCGGTCACGCCGAAACAGCCGCCAAAAATCCCTACATCCTCGCCCCAGATAAACACGTTGGCGTCACGCTGCATTTCAAATCGCATACCATCCCGAATAGCCTCCGCATAGGACATCTCTTTCATTATTTTCACCCCTTCAACATCAGTTTATTCCGCGTAAACGTCGGTCAGTAAATCCTCTGGAACCGGATAAGGACTTTCCTGGGCAAAGCGAACTGCCGCCGCAATTTGCGCCTCCACTTTCCCTTTGATTTCATCCAATTGTGTTTTAGTGGCGTATTCCCGCTCAATCAGTTTTTTCTCCAGCCGGACCAACGGATCTTTTTTCAGCCAGGCCTCCTGTTCCTCCTGATTTTTATAGACGGCCGGATCGCCTTCGAAGTGCCCGCGCCAGCGCCAGGTCTTGCATTCCACCAGGCTGGGTCCGTCTCCTTTCCGAGCCCGGGCCACGGCTTCCGCTGCCGCTTCATATACTGCGATCACGTCATTTCCATCTACGGTGACTCCCGGTATGCCATAGGCAGCCGCACGGTCGGCCACATCCGTCACCCGCATATGATCCCGCTGGCAGTTTGAAATACCATACAGATTATTTTCGCAAATAAACACCAACGGTAATTTCCAGATTGTCGCCATGTTCAGGGCTTCATGAAATGTCCCCCGGTTGGAGGCCCCGTCACCAAAAAAGCACACCGCAACCGCGTCAGATTTTCGATATTTACAGGCAAACGCCGCTCCGGCGGAAATTGGCTGACCCGCTCCCACAATGCCATTCGCCCCTAAAATCCCCAACTCCACGTCGGCAATGTGCATTGATCCGCCTTTGCCCTTGCAATAGCCGGTGGATTTGCCGAATAATTCCGCCATCATCAGATCCACCTTGCCGCCCTTGGCAATCAGATGACCGTGCCCGCGATGTGTGCTGGTAATATAATCTTTATTGGTCAGGCTAGCGCAAACTCCGGTGGCTACCGCTTCTTCACCAAGATACAAATGAACAAAGCCCGGCAGTTGATTGTCTGCAAATAATTCGACGGCTTTTAGTTCAAACGCTCTGATGGTCATCATGGTTTCATAAAAACCTCTCAATTGATCCGCTTTGAGTTCCATAATTTGCCCTCCCCGCTTATTTTATCCACCAAACCCCTGTGGTTCACATCATGCTCACCGACACCGTCAGAGCCGCAACCGCCACTACAATGGTATCACCGGCTCCCAGCGCGGCCAGATGCAAGCCTTGCACCTCCAGACCTCCGGACACGATTTCCACCGTCACTTGCCCAAAGGGAACCATTTTCTGCACCTCAGCCGCATCGACCCGGTCAGGCTGCGCACAACCCACCCTGATGTCCACCAGCATCTGATTCGGATCTTCTATCCCGCCAATTTCGAACAAACCGCACAAACAACTCCGGGCCATGGCGTCTTGAACTGCCCGTCGGGCGGCTTTGGTAAAATCACCGCCATGCAGATCCGCCCCCATGCCCAGTTCGACAATAAAACGCCGACGCGTCACCTCATTCACCTCCGTTTCATCATTTTTCACTGCGGGCTCAACACCACATGTACAAAAAGCAACATCGCAATATTTGTGCCAATTTTCTAAAATATTGTCGCTGTTTTACCGGCATCATTCTGCCTGCGTCATGACAGCAGGAAAGGCCGCGGCACTTTTTCGAAAAAAGTACCGCGGCCTTTCCTTTTTGAAGTTTAGCAATATTCTTTTGCCGCTTGCAGTGTCGCGGACATCTGCTTCACGCTGTAGCAACTGTTGCAAAGTGTCCTGCCCGACCGGCTACACTTCGTCACACCGTCTCTTTGATTTTCATCCGGATACGTTCTGTGAACGCCCGACAATCTGCCCGGCAGGCACCTATTACGTATCAGAATATCGTTTTAATTTGCGGTAGAGAGTACTGCGGGCCACTCCCAAAGTTTGCGCCACTTTGCTCATGTTCCCCCGCTCCTTCACCAGCAATTCTTTGATTTGTTCTATTTCTTTCAACGTAATTTCACGCTTCATTTCCTGTTGCGGTCTTATACCGGCCAGGTTGCCGGCCGACGCACAACTCCGGGGAGCAGTATTGCTCACTTCCGGCGGCAGGCAACCGCGGGACAGCCAATTATTTTCCGCCAGGCTGCAGGCCCGTTCCACAACATTGTGCAGTTGCCGGACATTCCCCGGCCATTCGTACTCCTGAATACAGGCCAGTAATTCCGGTTCCAGCAGGTAATGCCGGCCTTGTTCCCGGCCGATCTGTTCCACAAAGTGCTGAAACAACAATGCGATATCCTCCCGCCGCTCCCGCAGTGGCGGTATTTCAATCTTAAATACATTCAGCCGATAATACAAATCCTGACGGAAGGTGCCTTTCTCCACTTGCCGATATAAATCAATATTGGTGGCGCAAATCACCCTCACGTCCACCGGCGTCACCTTGCTGCCCCCCAGCCTTGCCACCTTTTTCTCCTGCAGTACCCGCAGCAGCGCCACCTGCTGTTCCAACGGCATATCACCAATTTCATCCAAAAACAGCGTACCACCGGAAGCCAGCTCAAAATTTCCCGGCCGGCCGCCGCGTTTGGCTCCGGTAAACGCACCTTCCTCATAACCAAGCAACTCACTGGCAATCAGTTCCCGCGGTATCGCTCCGCAATTCAAGGCAATAAACGGTCCGTTCCGCCGCCGGCTTTTGTTGTGAATCGACTGGGCGAACATCTCCTTGCCGGTGCCGCTCTCTCCCTGCAGGATAACATTGGAAGAGGTGTCTGCCGCCAGCGAAGCCTGTCGCACCGCTTCGGCCAGCAACGCACTTTCACCAATAATGTCGCTGAATTGAAAGGTCGTATAGTGCCCACTGAGACGATTCACCAGATTATGTACCTTCTCCATGGGCCGCAAAATCATCATTCCTCCGTTAATCCGGCCCTGTTTGTCGAAAATGGTTTCCCCGGAAATCACGCAACGTCGCGGCCCCATCTCCGTATCAGTAAAACACTCAATATCCGCATACTCAGCCTTACCGCTGAGCAGCATCTGAATCAACTGGGTTTTTCCCCTGAAAATGGTCTGTACGGAAGCACCCCGGAGCAAGTCTCCCGTTTTTCCCAAAATTTTCAGTGCGATGGGATTGAACTCCCGCACTTTGCCCCAACGGTCAAAAAAAATCACCCCATCGGACATCGTGTTAAAGATACTGGACAATCGCCGGTTCATTAACGCCAGTTCGTAATTTTTCTGTTGAATGCCGATCTGCATGGCAATGGCATTGGCGGCAGCGGCGACCATGCCCAGAGTGTGCGAATAGGCTGCCTGAGCCGGGCCTGATAAATCCAGCATCGCGATCAACTGTCCGTCGTAACCGAAAATAGGTGCCGCCGAACAGGTCCACTGATGGTGAGGACGGCAATAATGCTCCGCACCGGAAACCTGCACCGGAGCCGCCGCCTTTAAGCCGACCGAAATGGCATTGGTTCCCACATGTTCCTCACGCCAGCTGGCTCCCTGCACAAAGGAAAGATGGCGGGCATTGCGCATCGCCTCCGCATCACCAAAACTTTCCATGATATAGCCATTTTCATCACTCAGCACCACAATAAAACCGGAGTTGCGGAAAAACTCATAGATATTGGCCATGAACGGCTTGGCCACATTAATAATATCTTGTTTTTCATCCAATAAAACCCGAAGCTTAGCGTGTTCCAGAATATTTTCCGACTTTCCGGCCTGGGGATCCAGACCCGTCTGCGAACAGCGAACCCACGAATCCGATATTTGCGGTAAAAGCAAAGCGGATTCCAAATCTCCCCGGGTGATGAATTTTTTCCAGACTAATTCCTTATTGATGAAGGTTTCCGGGTTACCATTGCCCATTCACAACACCACCTGCTCATAATTCTGCACTGGCAGTAAGGGTTCATTGATGAGTATGCCCGTATCTTCATTGGTACTGGTTCTATTAAATCAACGCTCCGTCCCCCAGCCATACTATTAACAATATGACCAGGATTTTATTCTATGTAGCAGGATTCAACAATAGCTAGAAAATACCTGCTTTAAATATTTTTTTGCCAAATAATCTGATCATCTTTTTTACAAAACGCAAAACGGCCGCCGGTAAAACCGGCGGCCACAGTTTATGCGTTCATTTTACCAGATCACAATTAAACTTCCCGTTCAATGAGGGCATTAAATAGCTGTACATCCGCCGCCGAGACATTGGAATGGGCAAATTCCGACCGAATACAGTCCTTGATCAGAATTTCACTGTATTCATCGCAGCCATACGCCACACTGCTGTCAACAATCTCCTGCCGCAGAGCACGGGCCGGTTCAATGGCGGCAGGTGGCGTCATCCGGTCCTTCAGCATCACATCCAAATATTCCGCCCGCATTGCGTGATGCATTTCCGCCGCAATCGCCGCGTCAAGAATCCGGTAAATATCGCTGCGGGGAATGCAAATATAGGTACGGCAGCTGGCCGTCCGTGCACTGTAAACCAGGCACCGTGACAGTCCGTCCAAATGGCGGCAGCGCTTTTGACCGGCCACCATAAATATTTCCAGTTTATTCTCCCCCATATCCACAAACAGTTTGGGAACGATTCGCTCCACTTTTCCTTTGGTCATCCGGCGCGCGGCAATGCTGTCCATATTGATTTTAAAACGGCCTTTACAGCAATTTTGTTTACAGGTTTCGCACGGCAACGGATTTTCCAGCAAAAATTGATCGACAGCGTCGAAAAACTCCTGCACGGTGGATTGAGAATTCAGTCCCTGAATATCCACCTCACCGGCGTCGTTAAAAAACAGTTTCAGTTCGCTCATTCCTTTCTGATGACCAAACCCGGTACGGTCTCCGCAGTCGTGGCCGAATAACGATATTATTTTAATTATATCATACCGGGTCTGTCAATAGTTCAAACATTCACAGTCTAACGATCGCCGCGGTAGCCATCGCCCAATATTTGTTAACTTTTTTAAAATTTATAGTTGACAATCAATCTTCCCCTATTATACGATCGGAGGGAGTAAGCCAAAGGCACCGGTTGTCTATTTTACACAAAGGAGACTCATCATGAACCTTACAGAACAGCTCAAATCCGCCGTCATCGAGGGATACACGCTAAACAGGAACGATGCGCTGGCGTTGCATCGCGCTCCGCTGGAAGAATTATGTGCTGCCGCCGACGAAATCCGCATGCATTTTTGCAGCAACGCTTTTGATCTCTGCACTATCATCAACGGTAAAAGCGGCCGCTGTTCCGAGAACTGCAAATATTGCGCCCAGTCCGCTTCATACCAGACTAAAATCGAGGAATATCCACTTTTAGACAGCGTGGAAATTCAGCAGGAAGCCCACAGCAACGAAAACCAGGGTGTTCTTCGTTTCTCCATCGTTACTTCCGGCCGGACTTTGTCCGACGCGGAATTGGATACGTTATGTGAAATTTACCGTAATCTGCGAAACGGCTGCCACATGACGCTTTGCGCCTCACACGGTCTGCTTTCCCTGGAGCAGTTTCGAAAATTAAAAGAAGCGGGCGTCACCCGTTATCACAATAATCTCGAAACCTCACGCCGTTATTTTGCCAATATCTGTACCACGCATACATACGATGACAAAATCATCACCATAAATAACGCTCTGGCCGCCGGACTGGAGGTTTGCAGCGGCGGTATTATGGGCCTGGGTGAAACTGCGGAGGACCGGATAGATATGGCTTTTGATCTGAAAGCCCTGGGAATACGGTCAATCCCTGTCAATATACTAAATCCGATCCCGGGAACAGCGCTGGAAAAAGCGCTCCCGTTGACGGCGAACGAGGTTCGGCGCGTGATCGCGATATATCGCTTCATTTTGCCTGATGCCGCCATTCGCCTGGCCGGCGGCCGCGGTTTGCTGCCCGATAAAGGCCGGGCGGCATTTCAGTCCGGCGCCAACGCGGCGATATCCGGCGATATGCTGACCACCGCCGGCATCAGCATCGCCACGGATCTGTCTCTGCTGCAGGAATTACAATTTGAGGTAAAACGCTGTAAATAGTAGCAAATAAAGCGCCATTCCACCAAATCGTTTACAGATGATCTGTACCTTTTTCGCAAAATAGATTATGATAATAAAGTAATTTCTGATTCATCATCTGCCAAACGAAAGGAGTCACCCCCAATGAGACTATCGCTAAAAATGATATTGAGCAGTTTTCTTTTGCTGAGCCTGTTCAGTATCGCCGCTACCGGTTTTGCCGAAGAACGCAAAGACGAATGGAAAAGCCGCAACTACGCTTTCGGACAAATGAAAATTATTTTATGGGACCCCACGTTTAGCGCCACTGCCCTGGACGGCATTCGCCACCGGATTGTCAGCGACCAGTTAGACGAAATCATTCTGCACGACAAAACGAAAAAGCTTTCCCAGGCCGGATTAAATTTTATCAGCCGCGATGACTTATGCCGGCGGATTGAAGGCATCACCGGCGAGAACATGACCGAGCTGGCGAAAAGCAACCCCGCTCACTATGATGAACTATTAAAGCAATATACGGCTTTATACTGTACGAATATTCTCCGTTTCAACATTACCGCTTTTGGCGAGACGCAGAAATATGTCCCGGAGCAGGTAGAAACCTACGAAACCCAGAAACAGGTCACTGTCCGTAAAACTGTGACCAACAGCAGCGGGCAGCAGATAGAAATCAACGAAACCACGACGGTGCCGGTTACAGAATCCCGTGTGGTCCCCGCCCATTACCTGACCATCGGTCACGCCGGCCTGGAGTGCACGTTGCTGGACGTTGCGACCGGTCAGCCGGTTTGGCAGATGGTGGACATCCGCGAAGCCACTTCCAAAGGGCCTGACGGCATGATGGAACGAATCCTGAAACGGAGTGCGGAGCGGTTGGCAGAGTTGAAAAAATAACGCCTGCCGCCGGATTTCAGTAAAAATTTTGTCACAATTTCTTGCCTTTCATTCAGAAGGACCCGTCATCGCGCGGGTCCTTTTCAAATAAGTCATCCATGCACTGAAGGAATTGCGGTTTTCAGGGAGAATAAAATAGTTAAGATTCCTCTTTAACGTCAACACTGTTGCTTTTATATGATCCAGTCCGGGGTAGCCTGAAGCACATCTGACAAACAGGAGGGGAGCATCCATGCTGAGATCAATCAAAGGTCAGCTAATGATCATTGTCTTCCTGCTGGTCTCCTTGTCCTTTGCCATATCTGGAGCTATCAATGCCTTTTTTGTCTCTCGTTCATTTGAAACCTATATCGTGCAAAATAATATGCTTATGGCTGACGCACTGGCCAAAAATGTATACTCTTTTGTCAGTAACGCCTACAATATTGCGGACAGTCTTGCCCGCAATAACGAAGTTCGGGGAATGGTGCCGCAAGTGCAGCAAACACTGTTTGCTGCCACTGCGGCCCGTTTCCCTTTTTTTAATAACCTCTACTCTACAGGAACAGCCGATGGTATGCAAATCGCCCGCGCCTACGGGCCCAACGCCAGCCGTCGCAACCGTTTCTGGTTTTTACGAATGCAAAACAATCCTTCCCCCTGGCTGCACACCAACTATACGCTGTCGGGCGATATCGCCGTCGCCGGCATTTTACTGCCGATATTGGACAAAAACGACAACTATGCCGCCATCATGGGTGCGGATTTAAAATTAGATTATATTCAGCAGTTGGTGGAGCGTTTTCAAGCCGGCAAACAAAGCTGTACCTATGTCCTGGACGCCAACGGCGTGGTTCTGGCCCACCCTGACCGGGTGCAATTCCGCGAACGCTATAACTACCAGACGCGGCAAAAAACCCTTGTCGCCAAGGATGCGCAGGGTAAAACCATAGTGCCGTTGGATGGCGGCGATCAGGCTACCGAAACCATCGATATTGATATCCCTGATGCGTTGCATGACATTACACAAAAAGCACTGGCTGGCGAATCCGGGACCGTAGAATACCGGGACCGCAACGGCGATATTATGATCGGTGCCTATTGTCCCGTGGATATTCCTGAGTTATCCAGCCGCTGGGCAGTCATTACCGTCGAAAATAAAGACGCGGCCCTGTCCATGGTTCGTGATGTAACGGCAAAAAACGCGGCGGTAGCCACCATTATCGTTATATTGGCCCTGCTGCTCATCTCCCTGTTCATCTCCAAAGTTGTCGCCACGCCAGTCAATGAATTGATCGCCGGCACAGAAGAAATCGCCCACGGTAACCTGACCAAACGCTTAACGATAAAAATTGACAATGAACTGGGCAAGTTGGCGGCAGAGTTCAACCTGATGACCGAAACCCTCCAAAAACAGGTCAATGAACGCAACGCTATTCAAACTTCATTAAAACAGGCGCACGATGAACTGGAAGCAAAAGTGGATCAGCGAACGCAGCAATTATCGGCAATGAATCAGCAGCTGACTTCGATGAATGAAGAGCTTCAGGCCACCGTCGCCGAACTGCAAAAAGAAATCGCCAAACGTCTCGAGACCGAACGTGATTTGTCCAGCGCCAACCGGAAGATCAATAATGCTTTCGAAGAACTCAAAACGATGCAAACGGTTCTGATCCAATCGGAAAAGATGGCGGCCCTGGGCAATCTCGTGGCCGGCGTCGCTCATGAAATCAACACCCCGGTCGGCAACAGCCTGACTGCGGCGTCTCATTTTAAAAGTCTGACCGAAAAATTATCCGCTGTTTATAGCACCAGTACTTTATGCAAACAGGAATTAGAAGAATACCTCGATGACGCCGTACAATCCTCCACTATCATTTTGCACAATCTGGAACGCGCCGCCGGACTGATAAAAAGTTTCAAACAGGTATCAGCCGACCAGTCCAGTGAAGCACGGCGCATATTCAATGTTAAAGAGTACCTTAAAGAAATTTTACTTAGTTTGCAGCCGCATTATAAAAAATCGAAACATCGTATCCTGGTGGAATGCGATAATTCGCTGGAGGTAAACGGTTTTCCCGGTGCCTTCTCGCAAATCATCACCAATCTTCTTATGAATTCCCTGCTCCACGCGTATACGCCTTCTGACGAAGGCACCATAAAAATCAAGACCTACCTGGAAAACCGGTTTCTCATCATCCGTTACTCCGATGACGGTCAGGGTATCCCAAAGGATTTACAGGAAAAAATCTTCAATCCTTTTTTCACCACCAAACGTGGCAGCGGCGGTACCGGATTGGGTTTATACATCGTTTACAATATTGTTTCCCAGCAATTTGGCGGTACCATCCAATGTGAAAGCGAACCGGGCCAGGGAACCGTATTTTTCATCCGTATTCCGCTGGATCAAACGACCGGCAAGGAAACTTCCGCTGAGTAGGCGCCCCGGAGCCGTTAACTGATTCCACTCTCCCTCAACACAGTTTTAATCATATGGGTGGTATTGATCCGGAAGGCCTGCAAAGGTTGCTCTGCCCGGGCCGCATCATCCCGAAACTGAATCTCATACTGGCGCAAAATATCCTCTTCGGTGCATCCCCGTTCCGCCAGACGCAAAATAAAGGTTTGTGTTTCTTCCACCGCCCACCGGCAGCGTTCCCAGTAGTTGCGACTGTCCTTTTCCGTCACCAGTCCGTAATGCGGCGCAATAATAAACCGGGGATTGAGGTGCTGACAGCGACGGATCGACGCCAGCGCGGCATCGCCACTGATGATAAAAGAAGGGTAAATGTTGCCGGCTTTCGTCATATAGCCGGTTGATTCACTGGCGAACAATATCTCACCATTAATCAGAAACGCCAACGAACACTGGGTATGTCCCGAAGTTTCCAGCACCTGCACGCGTACATTTCCCAGGTCCACCCGGTCACCATCAATCACCACCCGGTCCACGCAGAGCAGCGCATCATCGTATGACGGCAATACCCCATCGCCATAGAGTTCTGCCGCCTGCTCTCCCAACGACCGGATAGTCTTTAAGGCATTCGGCCGCTGAAAGATCCGTTGCGCGCTTTCCGCCCCCAAAACCTTCACCGCAGGCCATTCCTGTTTCAGACAGGGAATGGCGCCGCTATGGTCATAGTGCGAATGGCTGATCATAATGTAATCCAACGGTTTTTCACGCAAAATCTTCTTGGCATTATCAATCAAGGCCGGGGCACAATACGCCATGCCGCAGTCCAATAATGCGGTTTTTTCTTTTCCCATGACTAAAAAAGCGCTGCCGCCCCGTCCGCCGGTGACCTCGGTAACATAATCCATAGTGGGGTCCTCGTTCCTTTTTGATGCTGAATTCTACAATATTATACATTGCCCGCCGGCAAGCGGCAATCGCTATCCAATTTTTTCCTTCCGGCCAAATTTATTTTTTTTCAAGACCCACCACGGCGCCATAGAACTGTCCTTATGACCTTCGCCGACCAATTCCCACAGGATGGCCACCAGCGTATTGATTTTGGCGGCAAACAGGAACGCCGGCATCAGCAGTAGTAAATGCAACCGTGAGAAATCACTGCTTTTCCGCTCCGACAGCAGTGCCATACCGATACAATAAAGAGCGACGGACATCAGTACATAAAAAAGATAAACCATCAGCAACAATGCAATAACGAACGGCAACGGATACTGCACCACCAACCAGATAGTATACACAAAGACCATGCCCGGTATAACCACATGAGTAAATATACTAATCAGCATGCCGAGAAAATTGGCCCAGCCCAGGAAACGGGGGCTGAGGGTATGACGATGTTTAAACAAAATAAACGGATAATCTCCTTCCCAGCGGATCCGCTGTTTAAAAAACTTGATAAACGTTTCCGGCACATCGGTAAAGCAGATTGCCTCCGGGTCAAATACGATACGAAATTTTTTGTGCGCATGAGCGAAATAGTTTTTGATACGAAGGGTCATGTCAATATCCTCAGCAGTGCCGGCATCCCAGCCCTGAACCAGATCAAGAACTTCCCGCCGGAATATCCCAAAGGCGCCTGATATATTGTTCACCATATTAAACTCGCTCAGCGCCGTTTTCGAAGACTGGATGGCGACGAAATATTCAATCGCCTGGAAGGCCGCGCACAGGCTTTGATCCGCATTTCTTACCCGCAGGCAGCCGCTGACCGCGGCCACGGCAGGATCAGCAAAATGTCGCGTGGCCCGTTCCAACATATTATTGTCAAAAGACGTGTCTCCATCCATCTTAATAATGATTTCGCCGGTGGCAAACTGCAGTCCCAAATTGCTGCTGGAAACCACGCCACCCCGCTGCCACTTCGGCAATACTAGCAACGAACGCCGGGGATGCTTTTTCACCATATCTTCCATCGCCTTCGCTGCATTCAGCGTATCCTTATTCATCGTGGCGCCGTCCACCACCAGTATCATTTGGATCGGTCCGGGATAGATCTGTTCCACCAGCGAAACCACGGTTTTTTCAATATCGCGTCCCTCGCTATAGCAGGTTATAATACAGGAAACTGCCGGAAAATATGGACGACGCGCGCCTTCTGCCATACGATTGATTTTGTATTGAACCATTCCCACTACAAGAAACAACGTCCAGGGAATTTCCAGAAAAAGGACAAACGGCATGAGTGTCAACAGTACCGGGATAAGCTCCGAACGAACTAATGGGTCAACAATAAGTTGGTATAAATGATAAATACTTTCGTGAAGCAAATTCTTTATCTGGTATCCGCGAGAGCCGTCTGATATTCGCCGAGCAGCCGTTCCGCCACCGGTCCCCGATTTGCATATTCCGTCGGAAGGGAAAAGCATTTTACCTGAATACGAATCTGTGCGCCATCGGTCAAAGAAACCATATCGGCCAGTTTTTCCACTCTGGATGCCAGAATTTCACCACCTTTCTGATTAGTACGGGGCAGCAGCACCCAAAAAGTATTCTCACCGGTACTCGTCGTCAGATCTGTCGATCTGACCAGTTCCCGGATCCGCAAAGCCAGTTCGTCGATAATTTTTTGGAACTGGTTGATTCCCGCCGTAGTTTCCAGCGGTTCAAATCCGGCAATCCTGATACACAACAGAGAAAAGTCTTCGTCGCTGTAGCGCAGTTTCATCTGCAGCAACCAGTCAACCATCTGATAAAAATATAGCGGCATGACATTACGGTTATTGTCAAACAGCGAAAACTCCATATAAATGCTGCCCAACTGCACCGCCCGTTTTCCTTTCGCCGTCATCCCGTAATGATAAACCTGCCGGACGATTAACTCTTCGGTTGCCGTCTTTTTTCGGCACTTCAGACAATCCGCGTTAACTTCCGGTTCGATAAACCGTTCACCGCAACCGCTGCAAAGATAGGCTTCCACCGGGCGGTCATAGTCGCTGCCAATATGACGCAGTTTGACATTGCAGCGAGGACAGCTGAACATCATGTCATTTTTGAAATGGTCTTCCGGTGCCACATGCCCACAGGTAAAGCAATGGATCATCCGTGTCTTGGCAAAATCAATACTGCCGCATAGCGGGCAGGAATCAATGTAATTCAGATTGCCGGTATTGCACTGTGGACAAATACGGATCCTGTCAACCAGACCCTGGGCAGCAAGAAATCCCTGTGCCCCTAAGGATGCCACCCATTCCGCCGAACTCCGCAATAGGGTTTTGGTATCCGCCAGCCCGCGGGTCCGGAACGCGGTTTGTAACGCAGCAGCAGCAAAGTCGCCGATTAAAAACGCGGCTGGATATTCATAAATTGATGGAGCTGCCGACAATGCCAGCGGCGACAGTAACGCTTCCTCGCCACGGCAAAACAGGAACGTTAGCAACCTTAATTCGTCATTGCCTGCATTGACATCCACCGGAACGCTTCCCAGTTTGGCAAGAATCGGGTCAGTGACCAGACGAATAGCCGCCGGGTTACAGCTCACGCCATCAACAAAGGGCTCCAAATTCTCCAGCGGTTTTGTCAGATAAACCGGCGCCGCATAAAACACATCCGAGCGGCGCAAGCGATATACTGCGTCAAACGCTTTACTCATAATGTGGTCATCCACTGCCCGTAACCCATCAATCAAAATCGTTGCCGGCGCTTTTACGGCCTTCAGCATCGCTGCCACCGAATCATAGCTGTCACGCAATCCTTCCACTACGGCAACGGCCTCACCGCCAAGCATTAAACGATATATCTCCTTGTTCATGGTAATCTCTCCTTGTATGTCGTCTCATTCACGGTGCTGCCCAATGCATCCGGACATTGATTTACCATTCCACAACAACCGGTAATCCTTCAATGGTTTCTTCCGGCTGCAGTGGAGCCAATACTTTTAAAAATATCTGCACACCCCGCATATTGACGGGATAAAATTTTGCCGAAATTCCATTGGGAATATTGTCAACAACAACCGGTGGCTGCTCAACCACTGCTTTGATTTTCCGGTCGGTTCCCAGTATTTTGACCGTCGCCACCGTACCAATACTAATTTTTTTAAACTCATTGGGATCAACATAGGTCACAATGTGGATTTGATCCGCATCGGCAACCACTGCCAACGGTTCACCGGCCGCAAAGCTCTGGCCTTCCGATACCGCGACAGAATTCACCTTGCCGCCCTGCCCTGATTTGATGTCGACAAATTCTTCGGTCATTTTCTTTAACGAGTGGAGACTTTGTTCCACCTGCGCCATTCTGACAGCCCCCGCCGCCGGGACACTGGAATCGGCCGGCGCCGCAGCGGCGGAAGCCATCATCAACCAAGACGTTTTGGCTTCCCGTGCTTTATTTTCAGCGGCATCCAATTCCGCTTTCGTTGCCGCGCCCTGATCAAACAAAAATTTCGCATTATCCCTTATTTTTTCATAATAAGCAACACTTTGCTGCGCCAGCTCAATCCCGGCAGAGCCACTCCGGGCTACACCGGCGTTCCCCATTTTCGCCGCGTCCCGTTCCGCTTCCAAAAATGCGATCTGTTCTATCCGATTCTCCGGAATTTTTCGTTTTACGCGAAACATAACCGTATCCGGTTCCGCCATATCCCCTTTATGATAAAACACTTTTTCCACCGTTCCGGCTTCACTGGAATTGATCGTCCGTTTATCCAGCCAAATCGTTCCCGGCGATGTGACAAAAAGCCAATCCAGCAATATTTTTCCCATAAAAAGAAGAAACGGAGCCGCTACGACCACAAGGATCAGCAGCCACCGCACACGGGGAAAAACACGTTTCGCCGCCGCGTACGGCAATTTGACACTATTTTCGATAGCCGCATCCTGTTTTTTATTGGTTGAAAACGATATCTTCATTGCAGATTCCCCTTTTTATAATCTTCCCAAGCTTGAATCAATATTGTGCTGACTCCACTGTCCGCCAGACGGTCTTCCAGTATTCGCATCGCTCCGTTAAACTCCTGCGGAGTGCGATCCGCATAGCTTTCCTCCGGCGGAATGTTTTTCTCCACACTTTGCGCCAGCCAAAACGTTGCCTGCGGACAAGTTGCCCGGATTGCGGCCATACGCCGGGCCGTTATGTGAGGGTTGGAGGAATACACCATGACCGCCACCTCTTCCAGTCCCAGCGGTAATAATTTCTGACGGCTCAAAGCCCCCAGATCGCCCTCTAAATACCGGGGATGAAGCGAAAGGGAAATCGGCAGCGAAGTTATTTCCCGGGCCGCTTTAACCGTATCCGCCAGACCGTTCAGGAGTTCTGGCCGTCTGGAGGCGGCATCCGGTAGCGAGTCCGGCTCAATGTCCAAATGAATTCCATCAAACGCAAAATCTCTCATCTCGCTCACCAGCGTCAGCAGTTCATCCCGCCGGTGGGTTTCCAACCAGGCAGGATCTCCCAGCAGCAAGTCAACCCGCAAGCCTTTACTTTGGGTTTCCCGCAGCAAAGATTCCAGTTCTATTCGCCCCTGCGGCGACTGTGACCGCGTGATCTGCTGACGGGAAAGAGAAATCAGTATTCGCGAAAATCCTGCGCCCATGACTTCGTCGATTTCCGTGGTCCGTGTACGGCCATTCAAAAACGGTTCCGCCGTCCATACATATACTGCCGCTTTCATTCGTCCCCAAGGTGTTTTCCGCTTCTCATCCCTGGATTTTGCCGCAACCGTTTCCTTCAGCCCAGTTGATCCTGCCGGAAATTTCAGATTCTCAATCCCGGAAAAGTCCAGCGGTACGCTCCTGTCTACCGCTTGCTTCCCGGCATCAAGCCAATGCGGCGCAAACAATTGCTGCCGCAGCACATCCTGTTCACTAATCAGCCCAACCCGTTCCAGCGGCGGCTGTACCAGACCTCGGGGATAAAAATAATCCACGGCAGCCACCGCTGCCTGTAGCAGCTGCAGCTCCTGATCCAGCAATTCCTGTGCCGCTTTGTAATATTGCGACTTACTGCGCTGCAGCTGTTCAAAAGTATCTCCGGTCAACACCGTCCGGCGCAGAGAATTTTCCCGTATGGATTCCGCCATAACGATTAAATGCGACAAGCGTGCGTTCACACTGGCGGCGGCATAAGTTGCCCTGGCCAGCGACTCTTCCGCCTCCCCGGCCAGTTTCATCCGGGCCAAGGCATACTCCTGTTTTGCATTCTCCCATTCAGCCGCTGCCGCCCGTTCTGACGGATCCTTGCCACCCATTCCTTTCACCGGCTCCGTCATCACCAGCGAAATATATGCACCCTTGCCCACCGTTCCCGGAAAATCCCGCCCGGCAGTGATGCCGATGGTCAATGATCCATCCCGGTCCATTCTTTTTCCCAGTGCAAGCTTCTTCTCATATTGCACAATTAATTGATTCCGAAATACCACTTCCGGGTGGCCGGCGAGATCAAAGGTCTTGCCGGCAATGCTGGGCAAACCGGGTGCTGGCAGCTTTTCCGGCAAAGTCCAGTCGCGACCGGTCGCCAGGCTGATCGTCTGCAGCGCCTGCATCTGGCGTAGCCGGGATGCGGCCAAATCACGTCTTACGTCCTGATATACCGACAAAAATTCCAGACGATCCGCCGGCAACAACCAGCCCTGTGCCTGGCGTTCCTGTAAAACCGGGGCCACTTCCACCTCAGTGGTCAAAAACAGTTTCGCTAATTCTTCTTTCTGTTGCTCAATCCACAACGCCGCGTATGCCTTTCGCAGTGCCGATAAATTTTGTTGCAAAAGCACCTCGAACCGACGCCTGGACTTTATCGCCGCCAAGTCTGCCTCAATGTCGCCGATTCGTTCCTTTTGCAGTGTGCCCAGTATCGGAAATGTCAAACCGCCGGTTACAGTCAGTTTGTCATATCTATTGGTACTTTCACTCGTGTCAAACACCGGTTCAATACTATGTCCGTAAGTGACACCGCTAAAATATTTAGCCCCGTTCCTTTGTTTTTCCCGGGCTTGCTCCGCTTCATCGCGCGTCAGTACCGACAGCGCCGCCATGGCTTCCGGCCCCTCGCTGATCAATGCCTCCATTTGTTCCAGTGGCAAAAGAGGAGTTGGGGAAGCAGCCACAATCGGCATAAAGCAAAAAAAAGAAAACACGAACGCCCACCCCAGGAACACGTGGCAATAAATAAAGCATTTAAAGTACTGTTTCATCAGCACATCCCCTTTTCATAAAAGTCCAGCTAAAACTTTCTTTGTCCGCAAAAAAACAAAATGATTTCATCCTTCTTGCCTCATCCCAATGCAAGAAAGATAAAATCACGTTTAGCCTTTAAAACCGCTAATTACCAACGAGTCTAAGATACTAATCGTTCCATGGTGCAGAAACAATCCATTGTGCCCACGCGCCTATTTTTATAACATTCATTGATAATCCGCCACATTACAGCCAGTGCACTTTTTCACTTTCCTGTAATACCCGCTTCCATTTCATCAAGTCGTGTATGAAATAATTTCTTTCTGCAGGTAACTATTCTGGATACCTTAAAAATATCCTGCCTTTATCATGATATAAAACATGAAGGTCACAATTATTTCTTATGAATTTATGAAAAAACAAAAAAAACTGAACGCAAAGTTTGCCCATTCAACGTCCGTAAACTAAAACCACAGCAACACAAATAACTCTGCCGTCCCCCCCAAACACCCACTTCCGGTTCAACGATAAAAAACAGGATCGGCAGTGATGCGCTCTGTATAGTTGCCACTGCCGATCCTGTTTATAGTATTTTAACCCAACCGATGTCCACACGTTTTTGTTTATTCCGGCCGTCGCCGACTTACATTTTGACCGCCTTAAAAGCTTCGGCCTGCTGCCGGATGCCCACTTCGGTCGCAAAGCGTTCAATGCTGGAGGCGCCAAAGAAACCTTCCACATCATGGGTACGGGCCATGATGTACTGGGCATCTGCCGGTTCGGCAATGGGCCCGCCATGGCACAAGACGATGAGATCGGGATTGACAGCTTTGCCGGCGTCGCAAATGGCCTGTACTTTGACCACGCAGTCGTCCAGTGTCAGCGCCGTTTTCGCGCCAATGGTTCCCTTCGTAGTCAGGCCCATATGTGCCACCAAAATGTCCGCACCGGCCTTGGCCATTTTAACGGCTTGCTCGGTATCAAACACATAGGGCGAAGTCACCAGCTCCAGTTCATGCGCCTTACGAATCATATCCACTTCCAGATCATAGCCCATACCCGTTTCTTCTAAATTTTGACGAAACACGCCGTCAATCAGTCCCACGGTGGGGAAGTTCTGCACACCGGCAAATCCTTGCTCTTTCAGCTGTTTCAAAAACACATCCATCACCCGGAACGGGTCCGTCCCGCATACACCGGCCAAGACCGGCGTATGTTTCACTACCGGCAAGACTTCCCGGCCCATTTCCACCACAATCTGGTTGGCATCACCGTAAGACAGCAGCCCGGCCAGCGAACCCCGGCCCGCCATTCTGTATTTCCCCGAATTATAAATGATAATAAGATCGACACCACCGGCCTCGCCGCTCTTGGCGGATATCCCGGCGCCGGCGCCGGCGCCGACGATAATCTTGCCGGCGCCAATTTCCGCCCGTAATTTTTTCAACACTTCATCTCTGGTTTGCAACATACTGTCTACCTC
>DATMYQ010000063.1:0-19325 GCA_035560935.1 Patescibacteria group bacterium
TAAATGCGATGATTGAGAGAAGTAAGTTTTTAGCGCTTTTCAGAGAGCTGGTGGTTGGTGCGAACCAGTGGGCAGGAAAACTGAAATACACTCATAAGCAGCAGGTCGAAAAGTGATGAGTAGACTGTGCCGGTATGCCACCGTTAAGAAGGCTAGGGTATCGGATTGGTTCCCGTACCTGAATCGAGTGGCTTGTAAAAGCAATGAGGGTGGTACCACGGATTTTTAATCCCGTCCCTGTAGAAATACAGAGACGGGATTTTTATTTTGCCGAAAAAATTATCCGGCTGTCCGGAACGATACGAAGGAGGAAGAAAAAATGCTGATACCCGATATCCTTTCCCGCAATGCCGCGTTGTACGGCGAAGAAGTCAGCCTGGTCGAAATTAATCCGGAGTTACAGGAAAAACAGGAAGTTTCCTGGCGGGAATATGAACTGATGGAGCCTAATCCCACCGTCAGTTTTCGCCGGGAAATGACCTGGCGGGAATTTGATGAACGGGCGAACCGGTTTGCCAATTTACTGCTGCGCAGCGGCATAAAAAAAGGTGATAAAGTAGCCATATTGCTGATGAATTGCTTAGAATGGCTGCCGGTTTACTTCGGAATTTTACGGACCGGCGCGGTGGCGGTTCCTTTAAATTTTCGTTATACGGCGGAGGAAATAAACTATTGTCTGGACTTGTCGGAAGCAGTGGCCCTGATCTTCGGGCCGGAATTTGTCGGCCGTTTGGAGGACGTAGGCAATAAACCGGCCAACGTAACCTGCTTCTACGTGGGAGAAGCAGGTCCGGCCTTCGCTCAAAACTATCACCAACTGGAAAGCGGCTGTTCTTCGGAAGCCCCGCAAATAAAAATTGCCGCGGGGGATGATGCGGCAATCTATTTTTCTTCCGGCACGACCGGCTTTCCCAAAGCGATTCTTCATGATCACACCAGTCTGTTGTCGGCCTGCTACACAGAGCAAAATCATCACCAGCAAACGCGTGAGGATAACTTTCTCTGCATTCCGCCGCTATATCATACCGGCGCGAAAATGCACTGGTTTGGCAGCTTTTTGGTTGGCGGCAAAGCGGTTTTGCTGCGCGGAGTAAAGCCCAAATGGATATTGAAGACCGCGTCGGAAGAACGGGCCACCATCGTTTGGCTGCTTGTTCCCTGGGCCAGTGATATTCTCAACGCCATTGAAAGCGGCGAAGTGTGCCTGGAGGATTATAATCTGGAGCCATGGAGGCTGATGCATATTGGCGCCCAACCGGTTCCGCCCAGTTTGATTCATCGCTGGAAAACCCATTTTCCCGACCATCTTTACGACACGAATTATGGCTTAAGTGAATCCATCGGTCCCGGCTGTGTACACTTGGGTATGGAAAATATTCATAAAGTCGGAGCGATTGGAAAACCGGGATTTCAGTGGGAGGCGAAGATCGTTGATCCAGCCGGCGGTCCGGCTTCGCCGGGAAAGGTAGGCGAGCTTATTGTCCGCGGACCCGGGGTGATGAAATGCTACTATAACGATACGCAGGCGACGGCGGCGGTATTGAAGGACGGTTGGCTTTTTACCGGCGATATGGCTCGTATGGATGAAGAAGGTTTTATTTATCTGGTGGACCGGAAAAAAGACGTGATCATTTCCGGCGGCGAGAATCTGTACCCGGTACAAATTGAAGATTTTCTGCATAAGAATGACGCCATTAAGGATGTCGCTGTGATCGGTCTGCCCGATCAGCGGCTGGGCGAAATCGCGGCCGCGATTATCGAATTGAAAGCGGGAGTCCATTGCACGGAGGAAGAAATCATGAACTTTTGCTCGACGTTGCCGCGTTACAAAAGGCCGCGCAAGATTATATTTGATGAGGTTCCGCGCAATCCCACCGGCAAAATTGAAAAGCCGAAACTACGGGAAAAATATCGCGCCGGGCATTTAATCGAGGATCAAATTCAAAACTAAACAGAGCTGGTTTTAGGTTAGGGGAATCTTAACCGTAAACGTCGTTCCTTTTCCCACCTGGCTGTCGACGAGGATTTCCCCGTTATGTTTTTTGATAATTTCATAGCTGACATTCAGTCCCAAACCGGTTCCTTTTCCCACGTCCTTGGTTGTAAAGAAGGGATCAAAGATTCGCTTCATCACTTCCGGCGGCATGCCGCAGCCGGTGTCACTAATCGATACCCAGACCCAGGCTGCGTCACACCAGGTTTTAATATGGATTTCTCCCTGCGTGTCCATCGCCTGCACCGCATTTAACAGGATATTCATAAACACCTGGTTTAGCTGGCCTGAATTGCAGCGAAGCGCAGGAATATCACCATATTCCTTAACCAGTTCCGCTTTAAATTTCAACTCATTGCCAATGATGTTGATCGTACTTTCCAATCCCGCATTAATATCCGCCAGGCTGTTGTCTTCATTGGCAATTCGGGTAAAGCCTTTTAAATCCTGAACGATTCTTTTGACCCGTTCCGCTCCTTCCTCGGATTCACTGATGATGTCTTCAATATCCTGCAGGATATAATCGATTTTTTGGGTTCGTTTGATCTCATGCAATTTTTCGCACAGGCGGGTGAGCTGTTCCTGGGCAGGTTCCGCGATGTTGTCCGTGCTTAGTTTGGATAAAAGTTCGTTCTGTATTGTAAAATAGCTGTTGAGCTTCTTGGTGTGCTTTTTAAATGAGGCAAGATTACTGATGATAAAACCCATCGGGTTATTAATTTCATGCGCCACTCCGGCGGCCAGCTGGCCGATGGATGCCATTTTTTCCTGCTGAATAATCTGGGATTGGGCGTTTCTTAACTCAAACAGTGCTGCTTCCAGCCGCTCTTCCGCTGATTTGCGTTCGGCGATTTCTTTCTTCAACGCCTCATTGGCTCTCGCCAATTCCTGGGTTTTCTTTAAATCCGTAATATCCTGAGCTGAACAAACAACATGCGATACTTCCTGGCGGACATCCAGCAAGGGATTCCAGGATATGAACAGGATCCGCTCCTGCCCGTCCGCGTTTTTTAGCGCCAGTTCCCGACGCAGCGGGATTTTTTTTTCAAATACGTCCATGGTAAAATCGGCAAACATATTGCCGGCGCTGATATCAAACATCGAATAGGTTTCCGCCCGCGTCATCTCTGCACAGGTTTTGCCGAAAAAACGCGCATGAGAAGCATTGGCACCGCCATATACAGTGGGATTCAGCATGTACCACATTTGAACGTCCGTATTGTTCAGCAAAATATCTTTTTCCTCAATCAGCGATTTCTGGAGGTCTATTTTTTCCTGCACACGCAAAACAGGCAGCAGGGATTCAATGACGTCAAACACATTCATTACCTTATACAAGCGGGTATCATCCAGATTATTTTCTTTCGCCGTATCATCCAAATGCAAAAAGCCGGTCACGGGACCCGCTGGATCATGGAACAACGGCTTGGCGGCAAACGTCCGGATGCCGTGATTGTGGAAATATTCTTTTTCGCTGGCGGCCTGCGAGGGAAGCTCTGCCAGGCTTTTCATCAGCACCGTCCCTCCGCTGCGCAATTGCCGCATCAGCCAGGGGTATTCCACCAGCGAGTAAAATTCCGTGTCCCGGTCATAAATCCAGCGGTCACTGTTCCAGTAAACCCTGGTCTGGCCAAACAAACCATCCGGTGAAAACAAAACCAGACCCACCCGGTCAAATCCTCCATATCTGCCCAATATGCCAAGGCCTTCCCGGACAGGCTCCTCTCCGCCGTTTAATGCAGCGATCCACGCGGTTAAAATTTCGCTTTTTAAACGATAAAAATCACACTCGCTGCTGCCGGGTTGCGGATGACTGCTTTGGTTTGTCGTCACAAAGATTGCCCCCTTAATCATCACGCATTTTTTCGATAAAGATGGATAACTCTTGGGATAAATCATGCTCAGTATTGTTTCCGTCTGCCAGAACCCGGACAACGGGCCGGGAGGGAAAACCCAAATTTTGCCGCACAACAATACAAAGTTCGCCGCTGTTCAACTCTACTTTACAGCCGGAAGGATATACCGATACATTGACTACCAGGTTTTTTATGATATTTGCATCGAAAATATCCGGTGATGCTTCCAGAAATTCAATGACCTGGTACGGGGGTACCTGATACTCTTCCTGATTTCCATGCAGAATATTGTCAAATGCGTTGCATATTGATACGATTTTTGCCATTTCGTAGATTTCTTCCTTGTGCAAACCCAGCGGAAAACCTGACCCGTCGCAGTGTTCGTGATGGGTCAGGACAATGGTTTTGATGTAGGCGTCAATCGAATGTTTGTTGAGAATATCATACCCCAGCTTGGGGTGTTCCCTGTATTTGGTCCTATCGATGGAAAATCTATTGCTCCCGGGCGGGTTTTCCCGGGTGATCTTGGTCTTGCCGATATCATGCAAAAGAGCGCCTGTTGCTAATTCTTTCATTTTCGCAATGTTATAGCCCATATTGATGGCAGTGATCACCGCCAGAATACAGACATTGACGCTGTGCGAAAATAATGCGTCTGCCGTGGAACGAATATCGATCAAATTCACCATGACTTCTTTTTGCGGCAGAATATCATCAATGATCTTTTGGGAAGCGGTAACGATTCCCTGTAGAGAAATGTCACCCCGGCGAATCAACCGGTTCATTGTACTGGCTATGGCCCGTTTACTCTCTTGGCGGGTTTCTTCCGATACGACGTCGTTTATTTCTATGCCTTGGGAAATTTCGTCTTCAATGTAGGCGGCGGTAATGCCTAACGCTTGTAAACGCTGAATAAACGAAGGGGTAAGAAGAATACCTTCCCGGAGCAGCACTCTTCCTTCCTCATCGTAAATAGCCCGGGCCAGCTGTTCCTTTCCGTTTAAACAACTGAGTCCAACCCGCCTCATTTTCATCCCCCGTTTCGCGGCGACTATCATAACCTGACAGGGTGGATACTGATTCGACTGGCTGTAGTAGCCGTTCGTTGATGACGTGTAGTATGAAATGTTATTGTTTTCTGTCTATTTTTTGTATTCGTTTGTTTTTCGGAAAAACCTTTTTATTGAATTCAAAAGATTCACCAGTATTTTCTTAGTTGATACAGGGCAAATCCCGGCGGTGATCCGGTTTGCCGCATTGCCTTCCTCACGCTTCTTTTATTGCGTATTGTACGCTAAATATTGACTCCGGCGGAAACAGCTGGCATGATAGTGTTTAAAGATGACGGAAGTTAAGGAGGATATCATGGGAAAATACAAATATTTACTGCTGCTGGCGTTGGCTGGTTTTTGCCTGACCACGATCCCTGTCAGCGCCCAAACGATACTTTACATACCGGTCGACGGCCGTCCGGTAAATTTGGCATACGTTACTGATACGGCTCAGGCTGCCGGCGTGGATATCATCGCGCCACCGGCGGCTTTTTTAGGCAGCATTGATAGGCCCGGTGATCCGGATAGTCTATGGAAGTGGCTGTTTGCGCACGCTACTGCTGCCGACAGTGTGGTGGTATCATCGGATTCCTTGCTATACGGTGGGTTGATGACATCCCGTACCCACGGTCTGTCTCCGGCAGTCATCGAGGAACGCCTTCTCAATTTTGCCCGGCTGAAAGAACTGAATTCCCAAATGAAGCTTTATGTTTTTTCCACCGTTATGCGTACCCCTCAATCGGGAGAAGGCGGCGAAGAGCCTTCGTATTATGAAGTATATGGAACGAGCATTTTTCGCATCACTTCGTTGCGGGACCAAGCCGAAGGCCAGGAACTGAGCCAAAGTGAAAGTGATGAATTGAGTGAATTGCTGGCCAAGGTACCGCCAACGATATTGGCCGACTGGTACGAGCGGCGTGAAAAGAATTTCCGTGCGAATCAACAGTTGATTGATTATGCGAAACAGGGAAGTTTTGCTTATTTATTACTGGGACGGGACGATTGTGCTCCTTTTTCCCAGTCTCACCTCGAGTCCCGTCATCTGGCCGCAGAAACAGCGGATCTGCCGGCCACGTGTTACGCCTCTTTTCCGGGAGCGGACGAACTGGGAATGCTGATGATCGCGCGGGCAGTCAATCAGGCCGCCGGCCGCAGACCGACGGTGCGGGTCCGGTTTGCGCCGGGTGCCGGGCCCGATACCGTTCCTTCCTATGAAGACGTTACGGTGGGCGAAACGATTGATGCGCATATTCTTGCCGCGGGCGGTAAGCCGTCGGTCTCCGGAGCCGTCGATCTGGTGTTGGCGGTCAACACTTCCTGGGATGGCGTCACGCATGAGGCGGACAGCGTCTTTAACCATGTGCGATTTCAGGTGGCGCCCGCCGCTTTGACCCGGGATATATCCGACGAACTAAAAGCCGGACAGCGAATCGCGGTGGCCGATATTGCCTTTGGTAATGGCGCGGACAATACACTGCTGGCCGAGTTAAAGAAACGTGACTTACTGTTCAGGCTGGAAGCTTACTCCGGTTGGAACACCGCCAGCAATACCATCGGCTATGCCATCGGCCAAGGGTTGCTGGCGGCTCATATGGGATTAAAGGAGAAGAATCGGCTGCTGGCGGTACGTTTTTTTGACGACTGGGCTTATCAGGCAAACATCCGTGATGAAGTTGGCCGGGAAGTGTTGTTCCCGGCGGGTGGCAGCTGGTTTCATCTGGATAAACTGTCGGCGCGTATCACGGGAGAAACGGAGCGGCGGTTGCTGGATTTTGCAACGGCTAACTTTCCCGCCTATCCGTTGAAAGATTTCAAGGTCTCTTTTCCGCTGGACCGAATGTTTGAAGTAAAGATCGAATTGCACTAATAGGTTGCCAGGATGAACGGTATCATCAAAAGGAGTTGTTTCTGCATGTGTTTTTTACAACGAAATGATTGGTTAGTACTGATCACATTTGTTTTATTGCCGCTATGTATCAACACGGCAACGGTGGCGGCAGCAGAAAATCAATGGACACAAAGCAGTATAGCAGTGGACAAAAAACAAGAGCAAGATACACCGGTAACGGAAAAGAAGCTTATCAATGTGACGGAGGTATCCAGCCAGCCGATTTTGTGCTGGCCTAGCTATACGGATGCGGTGATGTATGAATTTCAAATTGCCCAAAGTGAAAAATTTGCGGCGGATAGCATCCTGTTTCAAACCACCGATGTATTTACCTTTGGCTATCAGCCGGATCTTAGCCCCTGGCTGGGGCAAACGGTATACTATCGCTATCGCCCGCTGGATTATGAACGCCAAGCGATAGCGCCATGGAGCCCGGCTGTGGCAATGAAAGCAACGCATCCGGAAAAATTTTCTGAGCTTCAGCCCTGTACTACGGCCAACTGGTCGAAGGTCACGCCGATATTGTATCCGGTATATTCATGGATTCCCGTATCCGGGGCGGGAAAGTACAAAGTGGAAATTTATTCGGTGGACGCGAAGATGGCCGGGGAAAAAGGCAACGGGTATCAGTTTCTGCGCAGTTATGACATTGAGGGCGGATTAACGTTCGACTGTTATGATGAAGAGCCGCGGGTGGGCCAATATGCCTGGCGTGTGCAGGCGTTGGACAAATCGGGCCTGCCGATCGGCCGGTTTTCCGACATGGAAGAATTCTCGCTGGAAGCCGTCCCGCATCAATTCCGGGTTGGCGTATTCGGTGACAGCATTATGCATGGCGGTGGTGCAATTTCCGGCTCTCCGGCCGATGCACGCTACAGTTTGCATGCTTATTTAAATCCTCCGGCCGTAAATTTGGCGAGAAGTGGTGATACTTCGGCAGCCAGTCTGCAACGCTTTGATCAGGACGTCACGCCATTTTCACCGCAAATTCTGATTGTAATGACGGGAACCAACAGTCTTCGCGGCGGTGAAAAAGCCGATGAAGTGATGGAGAACCTAAGCGATATCTACAATAAATGCAAAGACAATAATATTGCCGCCATTTTCCTGACCTTGCCGCCGATTAATCCGGAACGAATTGCCACGGTCTTTCAGGAAACAACGGCTTCGCAGTGGCAGAATGAATTTCAAAAAGTGAATCAGTTTATCCGTCAAAATCTGCCCCATGTTGATGTGGCGTCTCTGTTTACTGATGCGAGCGGGATGATGCCGGTGAAGTGGTCCACCGACGGGCTGCATCCGGACGGAAAAGCTAAAAAGGCGATGGCGGATGCGATCAATCGTCTGAACCTGAGGGAATTTTCGGGAAAATAGAAAAGTGACGGCGAGTCGTTTGCGCATCGGGAAGTTGACATATTTCGTTCATCTCTGATAGTATGGCAATGTAGCAATGTAGCAATGTAGCAAGGCAGTTTAGCGTGAAGTCCGGTCTGAAGGAGAAGTATGCTCCTGGCGAGGAGATATTTCTGCTTTGCACTGTGTTCTTCCAAAAAGAGAGTAGAAGGGTAGGATGGAGAAAATGAGTATTCAGTTAGGTATCATTGTTTTGTATGTCTGTGTTTTGTTTGCCATCAGTATTTATGTAAAACGCCGGACAGAGACCAGTGCCGGTTTTTTGTTTGCCGGACGCAAACTGAGCACCACCTTGGTGGCGGCCAATATTGCGGGCACTGCCATTGGCGCGGCGGCTACCATCGGTGTTGCCGAAAATGCTTTTCAGTCGGGGATTGCCGCCGGCTGGTATAATGTCGCCTGGGCGGCCGGGGCCGTACTGATGGCGATGGTGGCCGCCGGGAAATATCGGGAAATGAACTGTACGACGATACCGGAATTATTTGAACGCTATTATGATAAAAAAGGACGGGCGATTGCCGTCGTCGGGATGATTACCATTCAACTGGTGATTACCTCGTTGCAGTATCTTGCGGGCGGTGCCATTTTATCCGCTTTGCTGCCGGATGTATTTTCCTTTCAGGGCGGGATGATCACCAGTGCCATTGTGTTTATTGGCACGACGATTCTGGGCGGATTGTGGTCGTCGGGCCTGTCCAATATTCTCAGCGTGACGCTGATTTATTTCGGCATTTTGGTCAGCACGGCCACCGTTGTCTCCAATCAGGGCGGCATCAGCACCATTGCGGCGTCTTTGCCCCCTACCGTTGACTGGTTTGGCCCCATTGGCGGCCTGGGACTGGCGACGATTATCGGCTGGATTGTCGTGATGATGACCCAGGCGATTACCGCTCAGGGGCCGGTGCAGGTTGCCTGTGCCGCTGTGAATAGCAGCGCCGCGAAAAAAGGTTTCTTATGGGGCGCCCTGTTAATGCTTCCTATCGGTTTTTTATGCGCCATCATGGGGGTAGCCGCCCGGGCGGCGCATCCGACCATGAAGGCCACCATGGCCTTGCCGCAGATGATCATGGGTCTGGACCCCGTCATCTCGGGACTGACGCTGGCCGCGCTCTGGGCGGCGGATGTTTCCACGGCCTGCCATATTTTGCTGGGGGCGGGAACGTTATTTTCTCAGGATATTTATAAACGGTTTATCAGCCCGGGCGTCAGTGACAAACGCTACACGTTGGTCAACCGCTATGCCATTCTCGGCCTGGGGGTTGGCACTTTGTGGCTGGCGTTTAACGCTGCCGGAATTGTCAAAACGATGCTGATCGGGTTAAGTTTGACAACGGCCTTTACTCTGATCTTCCTGTTTACTATGTTTGCACCCGGCCTCTGCCGCCGGAACTCAGCCTTTTATACGACGTTGGCCGGAATGGCGACGCTGCTGGTTTGGCAGGCTTTTCCGGCAACTCAGATTTTTGCCCATCCGATTTATATGGAATGGCTGGTATGCCTGATCACCTTTTTCGTCGTTGCTGTGGTGGATAAGGAAAAAATTGTTGTTGCCGATACACAGGAGGCTGTAAAAGTTGGAAATAGCAAGTATTGATGTGGGGCGGGCCGCGCTGGCGATGGCCATCAGCGAAGACCGTCAGGAAGAGCAGGCTATTCGTCACCGCCTGAATTCCCGGGGGATTCTGGCCGCCGCCGTCGATTTTGGCGGAGAATATGTTGTTTCGGTGAAAAAAATTATTGAACGGGCCGTGGTGGCGGCCAACCGCCAGGGACTGGTGAGTGACAACCATCTGGGAGAAGGCGCGGTAGCAGGCGCCGCGCATGCCGCGCTGGAACAAATATCACCCAAAGCGGTGGGGCTTAATGTCGGTGGGAAAATAGGGATTGCCCGCTATGGCGAGCACCTTTGCGTGGCCGTTTATCTGGGGGTGGGAGTGCTCAACCTGAATGAAGTCGCCGTCGGCCTGGCCCATCGGTCGCTGCCCTGGGAATAGCAGAATGTAATCAGAACGTTCGGCAGATCAGCGTCTTTTCTCTTATTTCTGGCGGAGCCGCAGCTTTGACCGGGGAAATGCTGTTAACGATTTTAAGGGGTTTTACGTTTCGCTTCCCGCCGCTTCATGCTGATCGCGCCACTGGGGCAAGTTGTAACACAGACTCCGCAGCCGTAGCATTGTTCCGGGTGAAATATCACGGAATCATTCTGAATTTCCTGGGCGCCGAAAACGCAACGTTTGACGCAGGCGCCGCACTGCCGGCAGACGCTGGCGTCTAGGGTCGCAACATAGTCGGCGTGAGCGACAAGATCGGGCCGTTGATATTTTTTCATAAACTGCAGATCGTGGCAGCAGCATTCGCAGCAACTGCATAAAGCATAAATATATTGGTCGGGATTGTAAAAAGTAAGATGGATTAATCCGTATTCATGAGCCAACTTTAATCTTTCCTTCGCTTCCGCCAATGTGATGTAGCGGGCCTGATTCCGCCCAACCCACTGGTCCGCCGTGTCGTTGGTCAGAATGCAGATTTCCAGTGGATTGTCGCAACGATGATAACGTTCACGGCACTGGCATTTGGCCAGGGCAAACGTGCGCATATTACGTAAAATTTCCACTGCCTGCTGAGTGGGTAATACCCACTGCAGCCCGGATAAGGATTCCGTTAGCGGAATAACCTTGGAGGACGTGGGGATTTTTCCTTCCCGGATCCATTGGTCGAACTTGGCTAAACGCGCTTCAAGATATTCATCTTTTTCGTCAAAATGCATCGCAATCCACCTTCTTTCATAAGATGACCATGTCCTTACACTTAAACCTTCTTATGGCGTGAATTCAGCGCTTTTGGTATCCTGTGAAAATATTAGCCGGCAATACCCGGCTGAAAATGCACGTAACGCCGCAGCGTGAAAATGCGGCGTTACGTGCATTATTTTTCGTTATATGAACAACAATAATCAACCACTGACCGAACCTTAAGCCGGAACGCCGAATGCGCCGGAACGCTGAACTGGCCGCCGGCCGTGAAAGTTTGCCAGGTGTCTTGGCCCGGCAACAACACATCCAGTTTGCCGTCCAGGATCTCGATCAACTCTGCGGCGGCGGTACTGAAATCATAATCACCCGGCAGCATGATGCCTAAAGTTTTTCTGGTGCCGTCGGCAAAAAACACCGTGCGGCTGGTCACTTTCCCGTCAAAATAGACATTGGCCTTTTTAATAATGCTTACTTCCTTAAATGTGTCCATAAAAATTCATCTCCTATCGATTATTGATCAGCTGGGTTAATAGCGGGCTTTCTTTACACATCGTCCGGAAATTTTCCTCACCTAAAGCGTCAATCAATGCGTGACCCCAGATGTCGTGCTTGATATATTCTTTGGCAATTAAGACGATGCTGGCCGTGGTTGTCCAGACTCCTTCAGAGTCTCCGTTTTCGTCAGCCTCACAAATCAAAACCTCTGTTGAGTCTCCCACGATGACATTCAGCCGCTTTCCCAATCTCTTTTGTGAAGAAGTTCCGCAGTGTTCCAAATTAACACAATAGCTGTCGTCTAATGAACAATTTCCAAATACCCCGGCAATAACCGCAATCCCCCGGTTTTGGGCCTTCATGGCTGCGTCGGCGAGAAGCACCGTCTCGCTGGGCCAAAGGGACATTAAAAGCGAGGTCTTGGCGCCGTTAATCATTTTCAGCGCTTTTTCCAAAAAATATTCATAGCCGGAAAAGTTTAACGACAGCTCAATATCAGGTAACGGTTCCGCTTGCTTCAACTGGCTGCCTAAATCCTGTATCATAGAAGTAAACTCCTGATTCAATCGCGCCAGCAGCTTTTCGGAAGGAACGGGATAGTATTTTCCCGTTTCGGTACTGCTCTCCACAATCGCACCCTTCATTTTTAACCGGTTTAGCGTATCGTAAATTTTTGCGGACGGGATTTTTCCTATTTTGCTGATTTCATAACCATTCGCCGGATATTTTCGAATCAGAGCATAGTATGCTTTGGCTTCATAAGAGGAAAAACCCAACTGCTCCAGCTTCAAAATAATATCGTTCAACGTGCGATTCCTCCTCTTTTGAGTTCTCTATGTATATGTTAACTTTTACCCATTTGAATGACAATAGCTACCAGACCAGAGTACATATTGCGGACAACATAATTATTATTTTTACCGGCTCCCTTTACCGGTTGTCAATGATACGCAATTTTACCAAGGGAGGCTGCGCCGCTATAATCAGCGCCCGCCCCGGCGATGCCGCCATAGGATATAGCCGCTTAATCCTCTCCATTCTTTCATTGTTACCTCGTTACTTTCATAATAATTGTCAGGCAACAATGTGGCAATAACTACCAAACTAGGGTATATAAAATTTATTTCAGAAAAATTTCTGTTACACGATGCCGCTCACTACGCGCATACTATGCACTATGCAAGGGTGATTTTGGTGTGCCTATGAAAACTGTTGTTCGCGGCCGGTGAATTAATATTAGGGCGAATTTTGTCGTTTTTACAGGAAAAACAAGTCGGCGTGAAGAAATAAGAGTCGTGGGTTATCTTAGTACTGATGAGCAGTTGAAGCATGATTGGCAATTCCGAAAAATGAATGAGACCGGGATTTCTTCCAGAAAAAGATGATCATAATCATTCTGAGCGGTGCGGCCCCCGTGCGCGAAGTGGATCAGAAAGAAGGCGCCTTTTGATGAAAGCTGTTTTGTGGCCTCTGTCCTTACAGAAAAAGCTGGCCATTTGCATGTGGGTTATGAATATGGTACTGCTCTTTTTTTCGATATCCGCCGTTTTGGATGCGATAGCGGTTCATAAACGGGTGGAGCTCATAACAAAAATCAATTACTGCAGCGAGCCGCTCTTTTTGACACTGGAAGCGCTGGCTTTTGAAAGAGGACGGGTCAATGTGGTATTGTCGGGAGAAAAAACCGTCGATGAGGTCAATCGTTCCTTTATCGCCGAGCGACGCGACCAGGTTGATAAACACCTCACTGCCGGGCTGGAGCGGATCATTGAATTTGAACCGCTACTGGTCAATGATTTATGGAATCGGTATGAGACGCTGCAGCGGTTGCGCGCTCAAGTCGATGCGCAGGCGTTGGTGCCGCTTGCCGCCAGAGACCCTGCCTTGTCTGTTGAGTGGTTTACCCAGGCTACGCTTCTTATCGCGCAGATTCAGGAAACGATCGAAACGCTGGGAAAAAAAGAACCGGTTGTTGACCGCTTTGACTTTTTTCATTATTTTCAGTTGAAATGCATCGATTTTCGCCTCTTCAGCGGGCAAAGCGCCAGCATTTTAACTTCGGCCATCAACAAAGGAACCGCGCTTACGCCGGAAAAATATCAGGAATTTATTGAATCAAGGGGCAAAGCGGACTATATCTGGCGAGACATAGAGAATGCCGTGGCGGCTTTCAATACGGCGGAACTGCGGCAAAAAAGAGATCGGGTATACCGTGAATATTACCATGTATACCGGCCTTTCCAAAACGAAATTCTGCCGCTGGCGCTGGCAGGAAAGGCGCCGGTGGAATCGGCTCAGCGGTTGGCGGTTCTTTCGGTGCCGGCCTTTGATTCTATTTTTGAGCTGATCAATGAAGCCAGTATTGAAAAACGTCGTTATGTGGCGCAGATGAATGACCAGGCGATCACCGAAGTCCGAATGGCGCTGACCGGATTTGTGCTGGTGATCCTGTTTATTGCGATCACTCTTGGCTACTTCAGGAAGGTACTGTTTGGACCGCTGCAGCGGATTGTTGATACATTGAGAAAAATCGTGGACGGCCAAATCGTTGCCGAGCTGGAGACGGATGCGGCCAGGAAGGACGAAATCGGCCTGCTGGCCCGGGGTGTGCAATTGTTGCAATCAAGTATGCAGGAAGAGCGCCGCCTCAAAAAACTGAACGAAACATTGGCCGTTACCGATAAATTGACGGGGCTATACAACCGGCAAATGCTGGATCAGACGGTGACCAATTTGATGGCGCAAACGGACCGTTACGGGGAACCCGTCTCGATGATTCTTTTTGATCTTGACCGGTTTAAGCGGGTTAATGATACGTGGGGCCACCCAGTGGGTGATGCGGTGCTGCAACAAACCGCCCTGGTCGTAAAGGACCTTATCCGCAGTGCGGATCTGTTTTTTCGGTTTGGCGGCGAGGAATTTCTCGTGCTGATGCCGCAAACCGGTGAAGCGGGCGCCGTTCATGTAGCGGAAAAAATCCGCGTTGCCCTGGAAGCGGTTCAACATCCGCTGGCGGGACAGGTTACGGTCAGCCTGGGGGTTGCCGTAAGAAACCGGGAAGAGTCTTTCGACGAATGGTACAAAAGGACGGATGCGGCTTTATATCAGGCGAAAAGCTGCGGACGCAACCAGACAGTTTATTCGGTACCAACAGAGATGTTGCTGGAATCGGAGCAATTGACCTGGCGGTCGGAATGGGCAAGCGGCCACCGTGAGATTGACGCGCAGCACCAGGAGTTGTTATCAAGAGCCGATGCGTTTTTTCATGTTCTGCTGTTGCCGGATGCAAAACCGGAGAAAATACAAGCATTGCTGAAAACCACATTGGAAAAAATCGCCAGTCATTTCTTTTTTGAAGAAAATGTTCTAGTGGAGATTGGTTATCCCAATGCGGACAAACATAAGCTGCTGCACTGGCAACTGCTGTCCCAGGCGGTAAAACTCAAAAAAGATTATTTAACGGGGCTGTTGCCGGCGCATTCTTTCATCTCGTTTATTGTTGACGACCTTGTTGTTGGACATATGGTGAAGGAGGACAAGCTTTTCTTTCCCTATACTAAACAGAAGATGGAGAATTGAAATATGCCGCTTACAGGTTGAAAGGTGCCGCTTTCGGGAGGTGCTCCCAAGAATTCGTTAAGAATACTGTACGAAATAATGAGCGGTAGAATAATGAGCAGTAGAACCCATTTGGCGGTCTTGCTGTAATACGGAGGAAATCATGCTCGAATTTTTTACTGGAATCGAAACCAGAATCATCACCGGCGGTCTCAAAACCCATTTGGCAGTGGGCGCCGTTAGTTTGGTGTTAGGCATCACTTTATTGCGATGGGCATGCTCTAAGCTGCTGCAAATCATTGCGCGAAAAACAAACATCTCTTATTCCTTGCTGCAGCAGACCTTTCGGGGAATACCCACTTTGCTGGGCATCCTTATCGGCCTCTACGTTGCCATGGAAATATTAGCCATTCCGCCGCGACCGCTACTGTTTCTTAAAGGACTGTTCCGGTCTCTTGTCATTCTGTCTCTGACTCTGATGGTGGCGCATTTAGGCTCCGGTTATCTGAAGAATAAGCTGGGGAAAACATCAGGAAGCTTCGCTTCCACTTCTATCCTGGCCACAGCCGTTGACCTGGGCGTTTACGCCGTCGGCATACTGATTTTGCTGGAATCTCTCGGAGTTTCGATTTCGCCGCTGATCACCGCTCTTGGTGTCGGCGGTCTGGCTACCGCTTTGGCGCTGCAGGACACTTTGGCGAATTTATTTTCCGGCATCAACATTTTGGTGTCCAAACAAATCAAGATGGGTGACTTTATCAAATTGTCCACTGGTGAAGAAGGTCATGTCGTGGATATGAACTGGCGCAACACCACCATGAAAACTCTTACCGAGAATATGGTGGTTATACCCAATCAAAAAATTGCTTCTTCGATCATCACTAACTATGCGCAGCCGTTTGCGGAATGTTTTATCTCCATTCCCATCAGCGTCAGCTATGAAAGTGATTTGGACCACGTGGAAAAAGTGACGATTGCGATTGCCCAAGAAATTCTCCGGAAAATCGCGGGCGGCGTCGAAAACTTTGCACCGTTTATCCGCTATGGCAGTTTTGGCGACTCCGGCATTAACTTCAACGTTTTTTTGCGGGTCGAGAGCGTAACGGATCAGAACCTTATCCGCCATGAATTCATCAAGAAACTTTATGCGTGTTACAAACAGGAAGGAATCATCATTCCACTGCAGTTCCCGCCGTGCAGCAGAGGAAAAGGCTCGCCGGCACTTTCTCCCTGACATGGGCCATTCTGTTATAAAATGTCAGCAATAAATGGACCAGGGAGTGGAGCATAGTACGCTTTTTGGTATATAATAGTTGAAGTGACAATTAAAAAATAATGGGGTGAGATGCATGGATTTGGAACAGGTTTTATCTTTGCGGCGGACAACCCGCAAATACCAGCCAACACAAATCTCGGAAGCCGATTTGCAAAAAATATTGGATGCTGCACAGACGGCGCCGCTGGCCGCGGGGGATGACAAAACCACTCATATTACTGTTGTGCAGGATCCAGCCCTGCTTAGCCAGATCCGTGAGGTCACTCAGGTGGTTTCACGGAAGACCGGTAATTTGATGGATGCTCTTTACGGAGCGCCCACGGTGATTTTCTTATCAGCAACCGATTTGTCGGAGGATTCCATCGAATACGCCAACATGGGCTGCGTGATCGAAAATATGATCCTGCAGGCGACGGCATTACAACTGGGCAGCACCTATATATGGGGATGCCTGGCGAAAATACGTGACCACGCGGAACTTGTGCAGAAAATGAATATTCCGGATCAATATAGAATTCTGTCGGCGATGGCTGTCGGTCATCCCGTTGCCCCATTAGCGCCCCGCGATAAAAAGAATAAGATGACCGTGAATCGAATTTAGGGGCAGGGGCCGGAGCGGAAAACGCACGGTCCTTTTATTACACAAGGTCCGGGTCCGGTCTATTATATTTTGGGAAAGGGTGAGTTAATGCGGAAAAATGTCATGCCATACATAGGTAGAACTGTCAGAGTGATGGTGCTGTTGATTGGCATCGGCGGTTTGCCGGGAATAGTCAACGCCGAGCCGCTAAAACACGGAGAAGCGTTGCCAGGGACGGCCAGTGCTAAACCGGCGACCGTGCAGACTGCTGATGCTAATAATCGTATTTACCAAATGTTGGATTTTTCGGACGAACAGGAAAAGACTTTTGCGGAAAAAGGGCTGATTGATGCTCCGGATATTTTGGAATTAAAGGATGCCGAGGGGCGGGTTGTATGGAGTCAGAAGGCTTATGATTTTTTGCATGACAATGCGCCGCCTACGGCCAATCCCAGCTTGTGGCGCAACGCGCAGCTGAATCATTTATACGGACTTTTTGAGGTACAGGAAGGGATTTATCAGGTTCGGGGTTACGATATGGCTAATTTAACACTGGTAAAAAGCGATAACGGCTGGATTGTGTTTGACGTGCTGATGAGTGAGGAATGCAGCCGGGCGGCCATGCAGCTTGTCGAAAAAAATCTAGGGCGGCGGCCGGTCAAGGCAGTGGTTATCAGTCACCCGCATGTTGATCATTTCGGCGGGATCAAAGGTGTTATGACAGAAGAGGAAGCGGCTGATCCTTCGCTGTCAATTCAGGAACAGCTTGCATCAGGAAAGATCCCGGTGATTGTGCCGAAAGACTTTGAGACATACGCTATTGGAGAGAACATTTATGCCGGGGCGGCGATGGGGCGAAGAGCCGGTTACCAGTATGGAACGCTGATTGAAAAAGGTAAACAAGGATCGTTGTCCATTGGCATCGGTATGGGGCAGTCACTGGGGACGATTTCATACATCACCCCTACCTACGAGGTGGCCAATACCGGTGAAAAAATCACCATTGACGGCATAAAGATGGAATTTCAAATGACACCGGGCACCGAAGCGCCGGTGGAAATGAATACCTGGTTTCCCCAGTACCGGGCATTGTGGATGGCAGAAAATTGCACCGGTACCCTGCATAATCTCTATACTTTGCGAGGCGCGCAGGTACGTGACGGCAACGACTGGGCCAAATTTTTGCTGGAAGCAACGGTGCGGTATGGAGAGGAAGTCCAGGTGGTATTTCAGTCGCATAATTGGCCTCACTGGGGTAATCAGGCGATTAGAAGTTACTTTGAAAATACCGCGGCCGTCTATAAATATATTAACGATCAAACGCTGAGGTATATTAATCAGGGTTACACCTCTGATGAAATTTCCAATATGATTGCTTTGTCGGAAGCAATGCAAAAAGTTTGGTATACCCGCCCGTATTACGGTACGGTGGCGCATAATTCCAAAGCGGTGTATCAAAAATATATGGGCTGGTATGACGCGAATCCAGTGCATCTGAATCCGTTGACACCCAGTGACCGGGCAAAAAAATTTGTAGAGTATCTGGGTGATAAAAACGAGGTGCTGCGAAAAGCCAAACGGGATTTTGCGCGGGGTGAATATCGCTGGGTGGCGGAGATCACGAACGTATTGGTTTTTGAAAATCCGGCCAATACAGAAGCCCGTAACCTGTGTGCGGATGCTTTGGAGCAACTGGGTTATCAGGCGGAATCCGGCACATGGCGTAACGTGTATTTGAGCGGCGCATATGAACTAAGAAATGGTGCGAATAAGGACACTGGAAAAGTGGCCAGTGGCAGCCGAAATGTGCAAAAGAACATGTCCGTGCGGATGATGCTGGATTATTTGGGTATTTTAATTGACGGACAGGCTGCACAATCCAAAGATCTGCGTATTAACTTGCAAGTCACGGATACGGGGGAGAAATACTTTATCCATCTTTACCGTGGCACGCTTCTCTGCTATCGTGACACGCAGGATCAGAACGCGGTTGCGACGCTGACTTGTCCGAGGAAAGCGGTGTTTACGCTTTTGACCGGCGATGTGGATGCTATGCAGAAGGCGATAGAAGTGACGGGTGACCGCAGCGTGTTGCAAAGGCTGACAGAAAATATTGTGACATTGCGACCGTTTTTTAACATTGTGGAACCATAGATACAAGGTGACATCCGTCGAAACATCCGGCGCGCCGCTTGACAGGCTTTAATGCCGGATGCATAATAACGGATAGAGCAATGCCGGGGGAATTTGGAATATCCTGGCCACGACAGGCCGAATGGCATCATGCGGGGATGAAAATTCCAAGAAGCATTTCATGCTGAGCATACTTTTGTAGTGTGGACTACAGAAAGTATGCTCGGCATTTTTTTTACGGTAGCGGCGCGGATTCCGTTTTGGATTTCCTGTCCGGCAAAAAGCAGACAAAATTCAAGATCCATCGTTTTCACCAAAGAATCAAAGT
>DATMYQ010000064.1:0-2651 GCA_035560935.1 Patescibacteria group bacterium
CTATTTCAATATTCTCCGCGTTGGCGGCTATTCCTCCACGAAGGACGGAACCGTTGTTTGAGTTCATTATCTCTGTTTGGTTATCATAGCCCCCTTCCAAGCGAAGGCGACTTTTTTATTTTTTCCATGTACCTCCCCCCGCTCCTAGCGGACTAACGCAAACGCACTGCAAGAACAGATTTCCGGTGACAGGAACAGCAACACAGTTAAAAAATAAAAAAATTACCCACGTTCTCAAAACATGGGTAACGATTACCTGTATTGCAATACAACATTGCCAAAAAGGATCAACAAATCTGTTCCCGCCAAAACGTCGAATAACTGTCACAATGTTTTTTAGAGTCTACCGGCAGGAAACCTTGCAACGCCGACAATTACCCTCGCAGGAACGCAGCAGCAGATAATTGCAGCGGGGACAACGCACAGCGCCAACGCTGGTAATCACATGATTGCATTGCTGACAGCGGTTGGTTTCCAATACTTTTTCCATAATCATTCACCTCTTGCAATCCGTTCATCCGGTATATTACATTACAACCATGGCCACCAGGCCGCCGATCAGAAAAGCCAGCACCCAGGAGCCAATCCAGATGGCGCTGCCCTCGCGGGCGCCCCGCTCCTTGAACATGACCATCACCGAAGCGGCGCAGGGCACGAACAAAGTAATGGTAATCAGCGACACCAGCGTCTGTTCCGGCGTCAGTTCCATGGTGCTGAGGCCGGCGGCGCCAAAGTCACGGCGAATCAGGCCCATGATAAAGGCGGTGGCGGTTTCCCGCGGCAGTTTGAGAATACCCTCGGTCAACGGCGCCAGCGCGGCCTGAATCCCGGTCAAAAGACCACTCAGCTGCAATGCGGAAATGATCAGCGCACCGGCGGCAAACAACGGCGCCGCCTCCTCCAGAAAGGCGTAGGACTTGATCACGGTTTTCTTCAGTACGTTCTCCGGGCGCGGCAGCCGAATCGGCGGCAGATCAATCAACAGATCCGATGACTGTCCCGGCAGCACCTGGTGGAGAATTTTCCCCACCGAGCCCAGCACCAGCAGCATCACCACTACATAGACCGATACCAGGTAAGGGCCGATACCGGCCAGCATGCCGGCGATCACGCCCAGTTGCGCCGAGCAGGGTATGGCCAGACCCAGAACAGCGGTGGCAATGGTCCTTTCCCGCTTGGTGCCGAGAATCCGGGTAGTAATGGTCGCCATGGTCACGCAGCCAAACCCCAGAATCAGCGGAATAATGGCCCGGCCGTTCAATCCGATGCTGTTCATCAGACGGTCGACCAGCGTCGCCAGCCGGGGCAGATAGCCGGAATCCTCCATCATCGACAGGGCCAGATAAAATCCCACTACCAGCGGCAGCAGCAAGCCCAGCAAATAGGTGACCGTCATCGTCAGCAGGCCAAATTCACCAATCAGAATCACGCCCAGCACCGATTCGGGGTTGATGACCTGACCCACTGCACTCCGTACAACTGGCTCATACATTCCCTGCATCAGCCGTTCCTCAGTGAAGCCGACAATATCGCCAGCCACCAGTACACCAATCAGATAATACATGGCCCACATGACCACCATAAAAATTGGTATTCCGGTCAGGGGCCGCAGCATCCAGCGGCCTAGGCGGGTGGAAAAGCGGATATGTTCATTCGTCTCCGTCACTACATGCCCTACGATATCGTTGACCCGCCGGCGCCGTTCCTGGTACACGGCTTCGCGCTGACCGCCGCCCGGCACGCCGTGGCGGGCCGCCACATGAGGATCATCCTCCAGCACCAGCAGCGCCTCCGCCTGGGAACCCACCCGGTTCACCAGGCGCTGCAGCTCTTCTTTCAGCGACGGCGGCACATGGCCGGTCCGGGCTTCAAACAGCCGTTTCTTAACTTCGCTGACGCCCTGTCCTTTCACGGCTACCGCCGGAATCACCGGCACGCCCAATAAATCCTCCAGCAAATCCACATTTACTTTCAAACCCTGCTGCGTCGCCTCATCCATCAGATTCAGCGCCACCAATACCGGAATGCCGGTATCAATCAACTGCAGCGTCAAAAACAAATCCCGTTCCAGATGCACCGCATCCACCACGTTTAAAATCAGATCGGCAGATAAAATCACATCCCGGGCCACGATTTCCTCATCGTTAAACGAAGAAATCCCGTAAACCCCCGGAGTATCAATCACCACGTCCGGACCAAAACGGCCATGGGAAATATCAACGGTGGTTCCGGGAAAGTTGGATACATCCACGTACATTCCGGTCAACGCATTAAAAAATACCGATTTACCGACGTTGGGGTTACCGGCCAGAACGATTTTCCGGGCCCCTTCGGGAACCTCTATGTTACCAAGACATTGATGGCAGTCCATACAATCCTCCGCAGCGCCTTTGCTTGTTCGTCCGGTTAGGCCGGGATGACCCGGATATTCTCCGCCAGACGACGGCCGATGGCGATTTCTTGTTTACCCCGACCGACAACCACTGGTCCGGCCGGCAATTTTTCATAGCATTCTACGAAGGAGCCTTCGGCAATACCAAACCGGATCGCCTGTGCCCGAATACTCGCATCAGGAATATTCCCTATCTGCAGCCGCTGTCCCCGTTTTGCCTGTGACAGTTTCATAACCATTGCCCCCATCTATCGAAATA
>DATMYQ010000065.1:0-5474 GCA_035560935.1 Patescibacteria group bacterium
GAATGAATGTGTTGTTGGAATTGTTAGCGCCGGTGGGAAGCCGTGAAGCGCTTGTGGCGGCGGTGGAAAGTGGAGCGGATGCCGTTTATCTGGGGGGGAAAATGTTTGGCGCCCGCCAGTATGCGGTGAATTTTGATGATGATGAAATGGCGGAGGCCGTCCGCTTTTGCCATTTGCGGGGCGTAAAGGTGCTGATTACCGTCAATACGCTGGTGGATAACAGCGAATTGCCGGAGCTGACCCGCTATTTGCGCTTTTTATACCGGATTGGCGTTGACGCGGTGATTGTACAGGATTGGGGTGTGGCCCGCATCGCCCGGCAGGTGGTTCCGGAGCTGCCGCTGCACGCCAGCACTCAGATGACCATTCACAATTTAGCCGGTGTGCTGTTCGCCGCCCGTCATGGGCTGCGCCGGGTGGTACTGGCGCGGGAGCTGTCGCTGCCGGAAATCGAATATATCTGCCAGAACTCGCCGATTGAAATTGAAGTCTTCATTCATGGAGCGTTGTGTATCTGCTATTCGGGACAATGCCTGATGAGCGGTATGATCGGGGGACGCAGCGGAAATCGCGGTCGCTGCGCTCAACCCTGCCGGATGAATTATCAGCTGCTGACGGAAGCGGGGGATCCGGCGCCTTTGCCGGAGGATGTTGGAGAATATCTGCTCAGTCCCCGGGATTTGAACACTATTGAATGGCTGCCGCAGCTGGTTAAGGCGGGCGTGGCTTCTTTCAAAATTGAAGGACGGATGAAAAGGCCTGAATACGTGGCGGTGGTGGTGGACACCTATCGTCAGGCGTTGAATCAGATCGGCGAAGGGGCTGACAATAAGGCGTATCAGATTGCGGCGGAAGACCGGCGTGATTTGGCGCAGATTTTCAATCGGGATTTTACCACCGCTTATCTGGAAGGGCGGCCGGGCCGGGAGATGATGAGCGACCGGCGGCCCAACAACCGGGGAACCTGTATTGGCCGGGTGAGCCGGTATCAGCACGACGTCAGGACCGCTGTTCTCCGGCTGGAAGAGCCGCTGATGGTCGGCGACGTGATTGATTTCTGGGTGAAAGTGGGCGGTCGGGTTAATGTTACGGTCCACCGGATACTGGTCAACGGACAGGAAGTGGAACAGGCGCAGCCCGGCGAGCAGGCGGTCATTGCATTGCCATCGCCGGTGCGTGACAATGACCGGGTGTTTAAAGTCTTTGATGTCCGGCTGATGAACCGGGCTCGGGCCTTTTTCAACCGCAGCGAAGCGGTGCGGCGGCTGGCTGTTGACGTGACGGTGACCGTTGGCGTCGGCGCGCCGTTGACCATCTCACTGAAAGATCAGGACGGCTTTACGGCCAGTGCGAACACGGCATTTATCGGTGAAGCCGCGCTGAAACGCCCGCTGACTGATGAGACGGTGACGAAGCAGGTAAGCCGGATTGGCAATACGGTATTTGAAATCCGGTGCCTGGACATTGCTATTGACGGTCAGGTGATGGTGCCGGTCAGCGAAATCAACGAAGCGCGGCGGCAGGCGATTGAAGCATTGGAGGCGGCCCGCCTGGCGGTGTATGACCGTCCGGCGCTGGCGGAACGTTCCGGACCAGAGATAACGGGAATCCCCGCCAAACCAGTGGCTGCTAATAAAATAAAAACCTTACTGGCCGTGAATGTGGACACGGGTGAGAAAGTCCAGGCGGCACTGAACGCCGGTGCGGACATCATCCAGTTTGGCGGTGAAAATTTCACCGCCCTTCCGTACACCCGGGAAGACTATGAACAGGCTGTGGGAATGGTGCGTCGGGCAGGCAAAAAAATGGTGCTGACGATTCCGCGTCTGCTGAAGGAAGCCCAGCTGACAGAAATGGTGGCGGCCTGGGAATGGATCGGAGAACTGCAGCCGGACGCGCTGAGCATCGGCAATGTCGGCGCGCTGGAATGGCTGCGTCAGCGGACTGATATTCCGCTGCAGGGAGATTATCCGCTCAACGTATATAACAAGGCCAGCGCGAAGTTTTTTCAGGAGCAGGGATTAGGCGCGCTTACCCTGTCGCCGGAATTGAATCTGTCCCAGATTGACGTGCTGACCGCCAGTCTGGCGGGAGAATGGGAGTGCTTGGTTCATGGCCGCCTGGAGCTGATGATATCGGAATATTGTTTATTGGGAGGCTACCTTGGCGGCCGGATTCCCGGTCCTTGCCGCCGTCCCTGCCGTCAGGGGCGTTTCATGCTGAAAGACCGGCTGGGGGAAAGCTTTCCCGTGGTTACCGACCAATATTGCCGGATGCACATTTTAAACGCCAAAGAGCTGAGCATGCTGCCCCACGTGGGAAAACTGTCCGCGCTGGGGATTCGCCGGCTGCGGGTGGAGGGGAAGTTTGCGCCGGCAGCCGAGGTTGGCGTGATTACCGGCAGATACCGGGAACTCCTTGATCAGGGGGAACAGCATCCCCGGGTGCAGAGCAACCAATGGCAGGACTGGGAACATCATGACATCACCCGCGGCCATTATTTCCGCGGCGTGTTATAAGAGGAGCGAAAGAGTTCGTGGATTTTTCCGTGTTGAATACGTTGGAATATACAAAAATAAGAGAGCTGCTGGCGGAACGGACCGGATCGGTGATAGCCGGCGAACTGGCCCGGGAGTTGATTCCGGTTACCGATATTGCCGCAGTCAGCGCCCGTCTGGAAGAAACCGCCGAGGCTTGCACCGTTTTAAACGGAGTGCCGTCAGTGCCGCTGGGAGGAATCCGGGATATCCGGGAATTAACCCGCCGGGCGGAGTTGGGGGCGATCTTAGAACCGCATGAATTGCAGCTGATTGCCGGGACCTTGTACACGGCGCGGCGGATGAGAAGCTTTTTCGCCGACTTGCCGGTGGAAGCGCCGGGCCTTAGCGCACTGGCGGAAAGCATCATTGTTTTACGTAACATTGAAACCATTATTGATAATACTATTAATGAGCAGGGGAAAATTCGCGATGACGCCAGCAGTGAACTGTTGAAGCTGCGGCGGGAAATCCGTATTTCCCAAAGCCGGGTCAAAGAGAAGCTGGACAGCATCCTCCGTTCCGGCGAGTATCAGAAATATTTTCAGGATGCGCTGGTGACGATGCGGGGAGACCGGTACGTGATTCCCATCAAGCAGGAATACCGGAATCACTTTCCGGGAATTATTCATGACCAGTCCGCCAGCGGCGCGACTTTATTCATCGAGCCGATGGCGGTGGTGAATCTCAACAATGAGATCAAGCAGCTGGCGGTGGCGGAAAAAAATGAGGTCAACCGGATTTTGCAGGTGGTCAGCGGACAAATCGGCGGCGTTGCCGCCGCCATACTGGAAGACTGCCGGATTTTGGCGCAGCTGGATTTTGCCTTTGCCAAAGCCCGACTGGCGCTGGATATGGACGCCCATCAGCCCCTGATCAACCGTATGGGATACGCGCACCTGATCCAGGCCCGCCATCCGTTGATTCCCCGGGATGTGGTGGTAGCGACGGATATTTTTCTGGGCAAGGATTTTGACACTTTGCTGATCACCGGGCCGAACACCGGCGGTAAAACCGTTACGCTAAAAACGCTGGGCCTGCTGGCGCTGATGACGCAGGCGGGACTGTTCGTGCCGGCGGAACCTCAGTCAGAAATGCCGGTTTACCGGAAAATCTTTGCGGATATCGGCGACGAGCAAAGCATTGAGCAGAGCCTGAGCACATTTTCTTCCCATATGACTCATTTGGTGCGGATTTTGAATCAGGTGGACGAAGGGGACCTAGTGTTGCTGGATGAAATCGGCGCAGGAACGGACCCGACGGAAGGGGCCGCTCTGGCCATGTCCATTTTGGAGCATCTGCACCAAAATGGCGTAAAAACGGTGGCGACAACCCACTATAGCGAACTGAAAACCTTTGCCTTCACCCGGAGCGGAATCGAGAACGCCAGCGTGGAATTCAACGTGCAGACGCTGAAACCGACGTACCGTTTGCTGATCGGCATTCCCGGCAGCAGCAACGCCTTCGCCATCAGCAAGCGGCTGGGCTTATCCGATGCGATCATCGAGCGGGCCGGACAGCTGACGAAAAAGGAACACCGGGAGTTTGAATCGGTGTTAAGCAGCCTAGAGGAAGAAAAACGCAGCTATTTGGAACGGTTTGAACGCTTGGACCGCTTGGAACAGGATCTGGAAATCCGCCGGCGGCGCACCCAGCAGGAGGAAGATCAATTACGGGCGAAAAAGCAAACCCAGCTGGACAAGACCCGGGAGGAAGCCGCGCAGATTCTGCGTCAGGCCCGCCGGGAATCGGAAGTTATTATTGAAGAATTGAAAAGCCAGTTCAGCGTGAAAAATGAGCAGGAGCGGCAACGGAGCATTCAGGAGTCGCGCAAACGGTTAAATACTGGTATGGAACGGTTGACCGGGCTGTCCGGAAAAGCCGGATCCGGCGGCGTGGTGCTGCCGGAGGTGACTTCGAATAGCGCCCGGCCCGGGATGACGGTTTACGTGACGACGCTCAATCAGAAAGGCACGATTCTGTCTGTCCAAGGCGATGAAGCCACGGTGCAACTGGGGATTTTGAAATTTAACGTAAATTTGTCCGATTGCCGCTTGGCGGAAGAAGGTTCCGGGGTGAAAAAGGCGGCGGAGAAAAAATGCTACGGCGCCACGGTCGCTATGGTCCAGAATGCGGTTCGTGAAGTCGATATCCGGGGAATGACGGTGGAGGAAGGTGAGCTGATATTGGAAAAGTTTATCGATGACGCTGTTTTGGCTGGGTTAAGTGAAGTAATGGTGATTCACGGAAAAGGAACCGGCGCGTTGCGTAAGGGTATTAAGTCTTTTTTGGATTCCTATAGTCTGGTCAAAAGTACCCGGATGGGGGAATTGAACGAAGGGGGCGCCGGCGTGACGGTTGTCCGGCTTTCTTGATGTGTGATGAAATACCGGTTAGCATTTTAAAACGAGGTGTGATGGTATGGAAAATTTGATACAAGCGTTGACTCATATTCCCTGGTGGGTGTATTTACTGATTCTGTACGTTGCCAAAGTCGGGCTGCAAGCGACCCGGCCCAGTATTGTTCCCGTAAAAAAGCTGGTGATCGCACCGCTGATTTTTGCTTATTTGTCCATACATAGCCTAATGCTCCTGCCTAATATCAGTATGATTCAGGTTGGAGTCTGGAGCGGCGCTATTGTCGCGGGTTTGCTGGGCGGCTGGTGGCTGGTGTCCCGTTTAACGCTGGCCTTTGACAAAAACCGGATGCTGGTGCAACTGCCGGGAACCTGGAGCACGTTGCTGGTCATGCTCTGCGTTTTTCTCAGTAAGTTTTACATGGGCTATGAAGCGGCGCAAGGCGGGCAGATGGGACTGAATTTAATCGCACTGACTGTTTCCGGTTTCAGTACCGGCGTGATTTGCGGACGGGTGCTGGGCTATTTTTATCGCTTTACCAGTAGCTCCAGCGTGAACCTGGAAGGATAATTACTATAT
>DATMYQ010000066.1:0-9480 GCA_035560935.1 Patescibacteria group bacterium
GCAGCGGGTGATGCGGGGAAATTTTTAAAATTAAAGAATTGACGGTTCAATAAAAAAATAACCGAAAGTTAATCAAACGATAATGAAAATTTACATGGGATTAACATTTGTGGTATAATCCTTGTGTAGAGAAAATAGAACTATTGAACTGGTCGCCAACCAGATTTTTTTTTGCATTGGCAGGAGGAGAGAAAGTATGGCTTTTCGTTTGAAGCCCAAGGATGATAAAATTTACAGGCTGTTTATTGAGAATACCGAGGCGATTCGTAAAGCGGCAGAAGTATTGCAAACAGCTATGCAAGATCCTGAAAACCTGCAGCAGCATGTGCAGCGGGTTGATGAACTGGAACAGGAAGCCGATATGGCAACGGCGAAAATCGTGGAACAGTTGAACAAAAGCTTTATTACGCCGTTGGACCGGGAAGACATTTATCATATTGCCCAGAAATTGGATGATGTGATTGATTCTATTCAAGGCACCGTGGAACGGATGTATTTGTATAATGCAGCTCCGGCGTCGCCGGCGGCGCTGCAACTAGGGGAACTGGTCGTGAAAGCGGCAAAGCAAATCAGCAAGGTTTTCGATGAGCTGTCGGAAATGAAAAAAAATAAGGAAAAGATGACGGAACGGTGCGCCCGAATTTCTCAGCTAGAAGGCGAAGGAGATCATTTGTATCGCCAGGAGGTCGCCAAACTGTTCCGGGAATGCCCCAATCCGGTGGAATTGATTAAATGGAAGGAAATTTTGTTCCACTTGGAAGAAACGCTGGATGTTTGTGAAGACCTGGCGAACATGCTAAAGGGAGTCGTTATGAAATATGCCTGAGTTATGGTTAATCTACATGGTCGTTTTTTTGGCGCTGGCGTTTGATTATATCAACGGATTTCATGATACGGCCAACGCCATTGCGACTTCGGTATCTACCCGGGCCTTATCGCCGCAGGTTGCGGTGGCGATGGCGGCGGTGCTGAATTTTTCCGGGGCTTTGTATAGCACCGGAGTGGCTAAAACGATTGGCGGCGATTTGGTAAGGGCGGCGTCAATGGTGAGTCAACAAGTCATCATGGCTGCACTGGTGGGTGCTATCATCTGGAACTTAATCACCTGGTGGTATGGTATTCCAAGCAGTTCTTCCCACGCGCTGGTAGGCGGCGTTTTGGGCGCTGTGTCGGTGGGGTCCGGCCTTGAGGCCATCAATTTACCGGGTGTTCAAAAGATTATTCTGTCGTTGATCCTGACACCGGTGATCGCTCTGGTTACCGGATATTTCGTGATGATTGCCCTGCTTTGGATTTTCGGACGGATGTCGCCGTCGGTTTTGAATTCCGGATTTAAGCGGATGCAGCTTTTATCGGCGGCGATGATGTCCTTTTCCCATGGATCCAATGACGCCCAGAAGGCGATGGGTATTATCACGCTGGCTTTGTTGAGTGCCGGGGCGATTCCCTCACTGGAGGTCCCCACCTGGGTTAAGTTTTCCTGTGCAATGTCGATGGCCATGGGGACGGCGGTTGGTGGCTGGAAAATCATCAAAACCATGGGCGGGAAAATCGTTAAACTGGAACCGATTAACGGATTTGCCGCCGATTTGAATTCATCACTGGTGATTTTTGGGGCAACTTTTTTACATTTACCGGTCAGTACCACTCATGTGGTATCCGGTTCGATTATGGGGGTTGGTTCGGCGAAGCGGATCAACGCCGTTCGATGGGGCGTGGCGAGACAGATGCTGTTTGCCTGGGTTTTGACCATTCCCTTCAGTGCCGCGGCCAGCGCCTGTGTGTACCAGGTTATTATGATCTTTCGATGAGTTGCTAGCCTAGCATACGGAAGGCTTTTAGTGACGCATATTTTTTAAGCCAAGGGACATAAGAATAAATACAAACGGCTGCGGACCGAGGACAATAATGTCTCGGTCTGTATTAATTTCCCGGGATTCATGCGAAAAACAAAAAAATGTGAAGGAAGAATCCGAACCATGGCGAATAAAAACCATGAACTATTTACGTAAATCAGGGAAAATAGGAGGATTGGGCATGGGACGCGCTACAGGACTTGGGAGTAATCAGCGACGCTTGCTTTGGCTGGTGTCTGCACTTTTGGTTTTGACTCTGTGTGCCGGCTGTGGCGGACAGACGGAGAAAAAAGCGGCAACGAAGGCGGAAACCAAGAAACTCAGTATCGGTATTTTGAAACTGACCAGTTCCGCCCCCCTGTTTATTGGACTGGACAAAGGATTTTTTAAAGAAGAAGGCATTGATCTTGAACCGCAATGGTTTGAGGCGGCTCAGCCCATTGCCGTGGCCACGGCAGCCAATAAAGTAGATATTGGTGCTACCGGCATTACCGCCAGTTTATATAATATGGTGGCCGGCGGTCAGGAACTGACGATTGTAGCCGACAAGGGGCGGGAACAAAAAGGCTATTCTTCTTCTGCGCTGCTGGTGCGCAGTGATCTTTGGGAGCAAGGTGTGCGTAAAGTAGAAGATCTGAAAGGGAAAAAAATCGGTATAACCCAGAGCGGGTCCACGTTTCATTATATGGCGGGCCGGCTGCTGGAAAGCAACGGGTTGGTCCTGTCGGATACCGAACTGGTGCCGCTGGGCAAAATCAGCTCGCTGATGGCCGCGTTGCAAAGCAAGCAGGTGGATGCGGTGATTCTTAATGAACCAAACATTGCCAAAGTGGTTGCCGACGGCTATGGTAAAATTATGACGCCGGTCGGCGATGCCATGGAATACCAGACTTCGGGGATTTTCTTTTCGCCGGCACTGACAAAGGACAAAGGGGCGGCTGTCCGCTTTATGAAAGCATACATCAAAGCTTGCCGTTACTACTATGATGCCGTATTGGTGCAAAAAGACGGAAAAGCGGTGCCGGGCGCAAATTTTGAAGAAGTAGTGGGTATTATCGCAAAATATACCGGCGCGTCGGCGGATGAAGTGCGGACCGGCCTGCCGTATATGGACCGCGATGGCGCGTTGCTGACCAGGGACATTCAGACGCAGATAGACTGGTATGCCGCTCACAAAATGATTGACAAGAAAATTGACGCTGCCCGGATTGTAAACACGAGCTTTGAAGAAGAGGCGTTGAAACAGTTGCAATAGTTGGCGATATAAAACCGCCGCGACGGCGGGAATGGGTGATAACGGGCTGGAACGGTTCAACGGGCCGGCCTGTTCGCTATCATGGGGGGATCCTTAATGCGTGTAGTTATTGATCAGGTAAGCAAGCAATATCAGGGACGCAACGGTCAGGAACTGATGGCGCTGTCCGATGTCAATTTGATAGTGAACCAGGAAGAATTTGTCGTGTTAGTAGGTCCCAGCGGTTGCGGGAAATCCACGTTGCTCAGCATGGTGGGGGGATTGCTCAGTCCCAGTTCCGGGTCTGTTTATGTTGAGGAGCTGGAATCGGACCGGGATTATGCCGTAGGGATGGTTTTTCAGGAAATAGGGCTCTTTCCGTGGCGAACGGTGGCGGGCAACGTGGCCTTTGGGTTGGAAGAAGCCGGACTGGCGTCAGCGGTTGTTCGTGAACGCGTAGAAGAATATGTGACTTTGGTGGGCTTAAACGGATTTGAGAAATCTTATCCCCACCAACTTTCCGGCGGGATGCGGCAACGGGTCGGGATTGCCCGGGCGTTGGCCACTCGCCCGGATTTATTGCTGATGGATGAACCCTTTTCGGCGCTGGATGCTCAAACGCGAATGCTGCTCCAGGAAGAAATGCTGCGGATCTGGAATCAGACCCGGCTCAGCACGCTGTATGTGACGCACAATATCCAGGAAGCGGTGTACCTGGCGGACCGGGTAGTTGTGCTGTCCCGGCGCCCAGGGCGGGTTGTCAGTATTATCCCGATTGAACTGCCGAAGACCGGTAGGGACAAAGAACCGCATCTGACTGCGTTTAATCAGTATGTGGAAGCCATTTGGGGGTTGATTCGCCATGATGCAGAAGATGCGCTGCGGGAAGGAGAGGAATAACGGGTGGATATGACGACGGATATAGGAACAGAACGCCGGGGATATCGGCGGATGGTGGTTAACCGTTTGGCGGTCCTGGAAGGAACGGCGCAGAGAGGCACCGGTGGAGTTGCTATGGCGGTTTTAGTGATATTGTGGGAACTGTTTTGCCGGACAGGTTTGGTATCTTCACTGTATTTGCCTTCACCGTGGGCCATAGTCAATGCGGGTATGGAAATGGTTGGCAGTGGTGAGCTGCTGAACAATACATTAGCCAGCTTATATCGTATTGGTCTGGGGTTTCTAAGCGGCAGTATCATCGGCATTGTGGCGGGACTGGCGCTGGGATTTTCACGGCTGGCGGCCGCTGTTGGCAATCCCGTGATTTATGCGCTGTACCCTATTCCCAAAATTGCCCTGCTGCCGCTGATTATTCTCTGGCTGGGCATTGGCGAGTTGTCCAAAGTGGCAATCATTAGTCTGGGTGTGTTTTTCCCCGTATTTATTAATACTTATTCCGGTGTGAAAAATGTAGATCCCCTACTGATCCGCGTGGCGGTAAGTTTTAAAGCCAGCCGGTTGAATCTGATCCGCAAAGTGATTTTGCCGGGAGCTTTGCCGGTGATTTTTGCCGGACTGAAACTGGCCGCCGGCACATCGTTGCTGCTATTGGTGGCGGCCGAAATGATTGCGGCCAAAGAGGGCGTGGGGGCGATGATCCTGCATTACGGCGATTTGATGTTAACCACAAAGCTGATGGTTGGCGTGGTGACGCTGTCGTTGCTGGGTGTGGCGTTTAATCAAGGACTGCAGTGGCTGGAAAACAGGCTGATTCGCTGGAAACATTGAATAAGGCAACGAAAACGAATTACAGGGAGGCGATGCCGGTGTGTCTGACTTGCTGTATTTTGGAAGGAAAGCATATACCGCCTGGCGGGGTTTTGTACAGGGACTCTCTGGTGGTGTTACATCATTGCTGTGATGTGAAATTACCAGGATATCTTATTTTGTCGCCGGTGCGTCATGTAGAAGGTTATCATAAGCTGACAGATGCTGAGGTGACAGCTATGGCTAGGGTGAGCCGGCGGGCGATGGCGTTAGTGATGCAGCACAGCGGTGATTTGGCAGAGAAAGTATATTTGGTCAGCTTTTGTGAAGAGACGCTTCATTTTCACTGGCACCTTTTCCCCCGGTATTCCGGATTGCCGGCACAACTGGGTGAGGTTGCACACCAGAATGGTCAAGTAGACGGACCGGAGATTTTTCGTTGGGTACGGCGCGAGTGGAAAGTGACATTGCCAGAAATGGAAACACCGGAAATTCAGGAAATCAATGAGTATATCCGTAGAGGAATGGTGGATAAGACTTCTACGGCAATCAGTTAAACGAAAACATCAGTGAACTTTTTACAGGAATACGGCAGGAAATACGGAATGCGTGACGAAAACAAAAACTTTACAGAACTTCGCAAGAAAACATGCAAAAGGAGCCAAATTTATGACTACTGTCAACAATCCCACAGCGACCCATTTCATTCAGAACATTATTAATGATGATATGAAAAGCGATAAATACGGACAACGGGTTCATACCCGGTTTCCGCCAGAGCCTAACGGTTATTTGCATATTGGCCATGCTAAATCTATTTGCCTGAATTTCGGCGTTGCCGCTGAAAATGGCGGCAAATGCAATTTGCGTTTCGATGATACCAATCCCAGTAAGGAAGAAGTGGAATATGTCGATTCCATTCAGGCGGATGTAAAATGGCTGGGCTTTGACTGGGAAGACCGGATGTTTTATGCATCCGACTACTTTCCGCAAATGTATGAATATGCGTTGCAACTGATCCGTAACGGCAAAGCCTATGTCTGTGATCTGACGCCGCAGCAGATGCGAGAATACCGGGGAACTTTGACGGAACCAGGCAAAGACAGCCCGTACAGAGATCGTTCTGTGGCAGAAAACCTGGATCTGTTCCAACGGATGAAAGCCGGGGAATTTGCTGACGGCTCCCGGGTGTTGCGGGCCAAGATCGATATGGCTTCACCGAACCTGAATATGAGGGACCCGGTGATTTACCGGATCTTACGGGCGCATCATCACCGTACCGGCGATACGTGGTGCATCTATCCCATGTACGATTTTGCTCACCCTATTTCTGATTCGCTGGAAAATATCACCCACTCTATTTGTACGCTGGAATTTGAAGCGCACCGCCCGCTGTACGACTGGCTGCTGGAAGCACTGGAGGTTTACCATCCTCAACAGATTGAGTTTGCCCGCTTGAACATGACCCAGACGGTGATGAGCAAACGAAAATTGCGCAAACTGGTGGAAGAGGGCTTGGTCACGGGCTGGGATGATCCCCGGATGCCGACCATTTCCGGACTCAGACGGCGCGGCTATACACCGGAAGCCATCCGGGATTTCTGCGAACGCATCGGTATTGCCAAGAGCAACAGTATAGTGGATGTGGCACTGTTGGAGCATTGCATCCGGGAAGATATGAACAAACGGGCGCCGCGGGTGATGGCTGTATTACATCCGTTGAAGATTGTTATTGAAAACTATCCCGCAGGCCAGGTGGAAGAACTGGAGGCGGAAATTAATCCGGAGAACCCGGAACTGGGTTCCCGTAAGGTACCGTTCTCACGGGAACTGTACATTGAGCAGGAAGATTTTTGCGAAAATCCGCCGAAAAAATTTTTCCGGCTGGCACCGGGGACGGAAGTGCGGTTGAAAAGCGCATTCATCATTAAATGTGAAGCCGTGGTGAAAGACGAAGCCACCGGCGAAGTGGTCGAACTGCGCTGCTCTTATGACCCGGAAACACGCAGCGGTGGTGCGAACAGTGGTCGCAAGGTGAAAGGGACGCTGCACTGGGTATCGGCAGCTCACGCCGTGCCGGCGGAAGTCCGGTTGTACGATTACCTGCTGCTGGATGGCGATAAGGCGGATGGCGCTGACGACGGCGAGGAACCGGCGGATGAAACCACCGATTTTAATCCGAATTCATTAGTTAAGTTGACACGTTGCCTGGTGGAGCCCAGTCTCGCGGGAGCTGCTGCCGGCAACCGCTACCAATTCCTGCGGCAGGGCTATTACTGCGTTGACACTGTGGATTCACGGCCGGGTGCGTTGGTATTTAACCGGGTGGTACCGCTCCGGGACACTTGGGCCAAGCTGGAAAAGAAAGAACAATAATAGTGGAGAAGCTCTTCGCTATTCGCCGCCTGGCACTAAGTGCGGGCGGCGTTTTTATTTATAAATTGCCGAAATTTTATGAAGCGGAGGCGTGGCGGTGATGAAAAACATACGGGAAACGGATCTGTATCCGCCGGTTAGAGATTATCTGATAGGACTGGGCTATACCGTCCGGGGTGAGGTAAAAGACTGTGACATGATTGCGGTTCGGGATGACGAGTTGCTGGCAGTGGAACTGAAACGCAGTTTTAACGTGACATTACTGATGCAAGCCACCCGGAGGCAAAAAGCCACGGATACCGTATATATAGCCATTCCCCGGCCGGCGCGGGGGCCTCGTTCTGAATCCTGGCGGGGAATGCTGCATCTGCTCAGGCGGCTGGAACTGGGTTTAATTATAGTGTCTTTTGCGGGAGGCGCCGCCCGGGTCGAGGTGGCATTACATCCGGAACCATTGGAACGCCGACGCGATTATCGGCTGAAACGGAGTATTCTTCGTGAGATGCATGGCCGCAGTGGTGACTACAACGTGGGCGGCAGCCATTGCCGTAAGGTGATGACCGCCTATAAGGAAAATGCAATCCAAATTGCCTGCGGGCTGGAATTATTGGGTCCGTCGGCACCGGCACAGCTCCGGGAGCGGGGGACCGGTCTGAAAACCGGAGAGTTGCTCAGAAAAAATTTTTACGGCTGGTTTGAACGATTGGAGCGGGGGGTATATGGCCTAAGTGAAGAGGGCCGGGCCGCATTAATCGAACATCAGCCATTGGCGGATCATTACCGTCAACAGCTGATGACAGATGTGTAAGTAATTATGTAACCAATCTCATGTATGCTAATAATAGCGGAATCACCAAAAACATAATTGCCGTAAAAAAATCAATGTATGCGCTCATTATGAGGAATTATTCATAAATCGGAAGGACGAAGCCAATATTAACAAAAACATAACATCACAATAACTCTAAAGGGGTAGAAATGTGGTACTTTAGTCCTAAGAGTAACAGGAAAAGAAGGGATAACGATGAATAAAAAGTGCTCATGGGAACTCGCGGCAGTATGGCCGGTTGAAGAAGGGTACCGTACCGTTTTAAAGTCGAGAGATCCACTGAAACATTTACTGGACGTCACGTTGCCCATTGATATTTATCATGAGGTGATCACCCAGGCATTGCCTCAATGCTTGAGTAAAGAAGAAATGATTGGCTTTTTAAATGACCAGATTGAATGCCATAATTTGGAGGCGTCGACTGCTCCGGACGAACTGCATTGAATTCAAAAACTGAAACGGGGAAAATGAATAGTGCTGAAATCATTACCAATCAACATACAGGGGGAAATTGACGCACATTTGCCCAGTTTGTCTATTTGGTCAGTTGTCCTGGGAAATGCTCAGGATTGCAGCAGCTCGATAAAACGCCGGGCTGCCAATGTGACAGGGATCTGGGAGTGATTGACGATGCCGAGAAAGCGGACAGGCAGCGTCTCCTGAAGCCGGATAGCAAAAATGCTGCCGGCTTTCAGTTCATTTTCCACGAATTCTTTTGTTACCATGGCAATACCAAGGCCGATTTTGGCCATTTCGATTAACAAATCAAGACTGCCCAGTTCAATTTCCGGCTTCATGTCCAGAGAAAGTTCTTTGAGAACCTGGTCAAAACAGAGTCGGGTAACCGTCGGCTTTTCCAACATCAACAGCGGATAATTGGCCAGTTCTTTCAACGAAATGATCTGGTCTTTAAGGATCTTGAAGTTGTGATTGGCGACAAAAATATCTTCAATGGCCATCAGCTGTCGAACCTGCAACGGTTGCGGGCCTTGTTCCCTGTTTTCCGGCGGCAGGTTGACCACAGCCAGGTCCAGCAGCCCTTTACTCAGAAGATCCAAACAAATGGGAGAAGGGCGGTTGGTAATGCGGATTTTGATTTGGGGGTAAGTCTTGTTGAACTGCTGCAAATAGGGAAGCAGATAATATTTGCAAATGGTATCACTGGCGCCGATGCGGAGTTCGCCCTGTTTTAGGGAATGGATTTCCTGAATGCTGCGTTCGCCGCCCCGGAGGAAGTTGACGGCCTGTTCGACATGACGATACAGGACTTCTCCTTCCGCTGTCAAAAGGACCTGCTTGGTATGACGGCTGAACAGGCGGCTGCCCAGCTTATTTTCCAGGGAACGGATAGACTGACTGACAGCTGACTGGGAGATGTACAAGTCTTCTGCCGCCGCTGAAAAACTGAGACGAACGGCCACATGGTAGAATACTTTATACAGTTCGTAGGATATATCCATTTATTAGCACTCCTTATT
>DATMYQ010000067.1:0-17449 GCA_035560935.1 Patescibacteria group bacterium
TATTAATGGATATTCAAATGCCGATTATGGATGGTTTGGCGGCGACCCGGGCCATTCGGCGCATAGACAAAAAAGGAATGGAGCGGCTGCCGATCATTGCCATGACCGCGCATGCAATGAAAGGCGACCGGGAGCGAAGTCTGGAGGCGGGGATGAACGACCATCTGACTAAACCGGTCGATCCGGAAGATTTAGGCCGGATATTGGAAAAATGGCTGCCCCGGGAACGATTGGTCCGCGCACTCGTGGTCCGGCAGCCTGTGCCGGAAGAAGCGGCGCAGGCTCCGCCCGGCAGGGATCCGGCGAACAATGGATGGATGACGGATATTCAAGAATTGGACACGGAGCAGGGATTGCGATACATGGGGGGGGACCAGGGAAGGTATTTACGGATGCTGCGCCGGTTTCAGGAAGAATTTTCTGAGACTGAGATGTTTTTGCGGCAGGAATTGTTAGCGGGGGAAACTGCAGAAGCGAGGCGCCGGGTTCATTCCATCAAGGGCCTGGCGGGTACATTAGGGGCAACAACGCTGCAAGCGGCGGCGGTGAAACTGGAAAACCAGATGCAGAGAGGAGAAGCGGCCGGGGTGGAATTAGAAGGATTTTTGGCCGCGCACCGGCGTTTGCAGGCCGCGTTGATGGCATTGCCGACAGAACCATCGCCTGCCGATATTCCGGCTGTTGAAAACCGGCCGCCGGGAGGCCGCCAGGAGCTGGAAGAAATACTGGAACAACTGGCAGTTTCGCTGACTCATCGTCAACCCCGACCGGCCCGGAAATTCAGTGCGAAATTGCGTGAAAAACAGTGGCCGGTCATGATGGAACCGGAGGCGGAGAAGCTGGAGGCGGCATTGGAACGATATCGTTTTGATGAGGCAGAACGTATTTTACGCGTGCTGCAACAGCGGATAACCACAGGAAATGACGCATGAAAAAGGGAGGGGCTGGCAGTGCTGGGAAAAGAAATCTCGAGATTGCTGGTGGTCGATGATACGGAGGCGAATCTGGATATTTTGCTGGCGGCGCTGGCGCCAGAGCATGACGTCAGCGTGGCGATGGACGGAGAAACCGCATTGCAGTTGATGACGCAGATAAAACCGGATTTGATTTTGTTGGATGTGGTGATGCCGGGCATTGACGGTTATGAAGTATGCCGCCGCTTGAAAGAAGATGAAAGTACCCGGCATATTCCCGTTATTTTTCTCACGGCGCTGACGGATACGCTGCACGAGGAAAAGGGTCTGGGAATGGGCGCCGTTGACTACATTTTTAAACCGTTCAATATGGCCATGGTGAAGGCGCGGGTGAAAAACCATCTGGAATTGAAGCGCCACCGGGATGACCTGGAGGAACTAGTGGCGCTGCGGACCGCAGAGCTGGAAGCAACCAAGAAGTCGGTGATTGCCTGCATGGCGCTATTGGGCGAATATCGTGACCACCAAACCGGAATTCATACTCAGAAGACCCAGCAATATGTTCAGAGGTTGCTGGATGTGCTGGAGGAACGGGGCCACCCGATGTCACTGTCACTGAAGGAACGGATGTGCCAGTCGGCTGCTTTGCACGATATTGGTAAAATTGCCGTTTCCGATGCCATTTTGCAAAAAAAAGGTCCGTTGACGGCGGCAGAGTTTGATGAGATGAAGAAACACACACTGATGGGTGGCGAAATTATCCGCATGGTGGAAAAACTGATGGGCTCCAACCTCTTTTTGGATATGGTCCGGGATGTGGCGGAATATCATCATGAAAAATGGGACGGAAGCGGCTATCCTTACGGCGTTTGTGGTGAAGAAATTCCTTTTTGCGCCCGGTTGATGGCGGTAGCTGACGTGTATGATGCCTTGGTCAGTGTGCGTCCTTATAAACAGGCTTTTTCCCATGAAGAAGCCGTCCGGATTTTATTGGAAGGCGATGGCCGGACCCGGCCGGAGCACTTCGATCCGGAAATTTTGGAAGCTTTTCGATATGCGCAGGAAGAATTCCGGTGCATCGCCGGAGTTTAGAGCGTACAATGGAGGGGATTTAGCAGGAAAGCAGCTGCTTTGGCGCGAAATGATAATAGTGTCACAGAATACAGGAGGCGAAACGCATGCAGATGCAAAAAATTGGTTCGCGAGGCATGCTGTTTACTTTTGAAGATCAAATCTCCGTTTATCGGATCCGGGGGCGCCAGCGTTGCTTTCTTTGCGATACGCATCTGGGATCATTGTCCATGGCGGTGGTGAAACCGGGAATGCGTGATGCCGGTATGACAGAGCCGGTGGTTTTTAACACCCACTCTGACTGGGATCATGTTTGGGGTAACTGTGCATTTCCCGGGGCGTTGCTGGTAGGTCACGCCGCCTGCCGGAGCCGGTTGGCGGAACGGGGGACATATGAATTGACGGAAATGGCCGGATATCGCCGGGGAACGGTGGAATTACGGTTGCCAGAGGTAATCTTTGACTCCCGGCTGGCGTTTGCGGCAGACGACGTGGAATTCTTTCATGCACCGGGACATACGCGGGATTCTTCGGTATGCCATGATCGGGAGGACAGCGTGTTATTCATGGGAGATTTGGTGGAAGCGCCCATCCCGTATCTGGACGACGAGGATTTGCCCCGTTATTTGCAGACACTGGAAATGCTGCGGCAGTTTCCGGCCCGGACCAAGATCACGGCCCACTCCGGGGTGGTGGATACGGAACTGATCGAAGCCAATATGCGCTACGTGGAACAGATGCTGAGCGGAAAACCGATCCCGGCGGAAGTGTACCGGGGAGCGGAGTCTGTGCAACGCTTTAACCGGAATAACCGGCTGCTGCTGCCACTGGAAAAACTGGCACGGGAGAGGCAGGAGGATACCTGGAATTACGGTGTGTTTCACCGCTGCTTTTCCGATTTGAAGCAAGTGGATGAAGTCGTGCTGCAACGCGAAATAGAACGGTATCAACAACAAAATGATGTTTGATTCGAAGTGAAATGAAGGAGTGAAACCATTGCATCAATTGAAAAAAATAAGCGTTTGTCTGGTATTGTTGCTGGTACTAATCGCCGGTTTGGCTACGGCGGCGCCGGCGGAAGAACTTCAGCTATCCGGAGAGATCCGGTATGTGAATTTGGCCGGTGGTTTTTATGGTATTGTCGGTGATGACGGCGTCCGTTATCAGCCGTTGAATTTGCCTTATAAATTTCGCAAAGACGGACTGGCGGTGAAATTTACGGCGTTGCCCAAGAACGATACCGTCACGTTTCTAATGTGGGGAGCGGTGGTGGAAATCGTAAATATGGAGCCGATAACCGGGACGGCCACCGACGCGGAGCGGACGGCGCTGTATGTGATGCAAAAGCGGATGGACGCCTATAACGCGAAAGATCTGGGGAAATTGCAGCAGGTGGATCTGGTGGCTAAAGATCTGACACCGGAGCAATTCAGCGAATGGCTGGGCAGTTATGAAAATTTTACCCTGCGGTATCTGGAAGTGGAAACAACCAGTGGTGTGGACATTACCGGGCAGGCCTGGTATACGCGGGAAATGGTTAAACCAGAGGATGGCAGCGGGATCATGGAACTGGGGATTGCCCGTTTTACCCTGGATCGCCGTAAAGACGGCTGGCGGTTGGTAGCCTTGAGCTCTGTTCCGGCGCCGGCCCAAAAACTGTCGTTGGAAGAACTGCTGGAGAAAGCCAGAAACCATTACGGCACCGAAGATGTAACGAAACTGCTGCGTTAAGAAAGAGCATTAAAGATTCGATATATTCAATGAAAGACTTGTTGGGCGCCAGCAGGAGGCGGGCTGAATTCCCAGGGAAGGGGTGCGGGGAATGAATATTGACCGTTTAACACAAATCACGGCGTTGACCGGTGGCGATTATGGTGCCAACGCCGAATTGGAACGTTTGCAGGAACGGCGGGGAGCATTGCTGCAGAAACTTCAGGATACCGCCCGCGAAGACACGACGGGGACACCGGCTGCCGCAGTATCGATCAAAGATATTGCCAAAGACCTTAAAGAGGTGGACCGGCGGTATCTGGAAACGCAACTGGAAGAACAAACCCGGCAGATTGAGGCGGAAGGACAAAAGAATCTGCAGGAAATTGCCCGTAAACAGCGGCAGCGCGAAGCGCAGCAAAAAAAGGCCGGCGAACGGGCCGGCGTGATTTTTTCCGGCAGTCTGACCAAACTGGTTGCGGCGGATAACCGGGCCGGGTCGCTGTCAGCATTAAAAGAACCGTCGCCGAATGCGATGCCAACTTCTGCCACCACTGCAGCTGCGCCGTCGGGACAAACAAAATCTCCGGCTGCCGCGCTTGCCGCTCAGGAGAGCGTATATGACAGCCGGGAGGCTTATGAAGGGCGTCGCTTCATGCGTTGGGTGGAGCATGAAAATCACATCGTTAACGAAGATGTGAAATCCTCCGTGGAACTGGGCATTGCCGAGGCGGAGACAGCCCGCCGGGCCCAACGGGAAAAAATAAAAGAAGCAGAACGCGAACGGCTGGGACTGACAAAAAAGAAAGGGTTTGGGCTGCCCGGCCTTAATATTCAAGCATAAAAGAGCAACCTCTCCGGGGCGGTACACCGGAGAGGTTGCTTTTATCATTGGCGGATATAGTAAATTAATGCAAGGTGGCGTCTGCGTCTGCTGCTTTGTCTGATGAGCAAAGGATCAGTCTGTTTTGGCAACCACGGTAATATGAGCAGTGAGAGCCTCATATGCCCGCTGGAAATCGGCAGGCCGGGGCGCCTCTACGGTCACGCAGGTTCCATCGCTGAGGCGTTGAAAGGTGATGGCGACGGCATGCAATGCCTGACGGGGCATCAGCGGTGAACGCCGTCCATACATGGCGTCGCCCAGTACAGGATGCTCCCGGTGGGCCAGATGAACCCGGATTTGGTGGGTGCGTCCGGTTTCCAGCCATAATTCCAGCAGGCTGTGCTCGGAAAATGACTCGATGGTGGCATAATGAGTTAGCGCCGGATCGCCGGTAGCGGTTACCGAGCGGCGGTTCGCCAGACGGGGATGCGGGCCGATGGGCGCGTCGATAGTTCCCGTGGCCGGATTTGGATGCCCCTGGACCAAAGCGTGGTAGCGTCGTTTGATGATACCGCTTTTTAACTGTTGTTCCAGGCGGCTCTGGCCGGAAGCCGTCTTAGCGACGATCAGGCAACCGGAGGTATCGCGGTCCAGACGATGGACCGGATGCACTGCCGGGGAAAGGCCCAGACTGCGCCAGCGGAACGCCAGAAAATTGACCAAAGTGCCGCTTGTGGTTTGTCCGGTGGGGTGAACCAGAATGCCGGACGGTTTGTTCAGTACGGCCAAAAACTCGTCTTCGTACAATATATCCACGGCTCCCGCCTCGGCGATAATGGCGCCGGAATCATCCCCGGCGACCGCTATTTGCAGGCGGTCACCGGACTGTACTTTTTTCTGTAGAAAAACCGGCTTGCCGTTGAGGCGCAGCCCCTTACTGCGGGTGAGCTTCTGCAGGCGACGGCCGGAACAGTGCAGTATCTGTTTCAAATATTCTTCCACGGTCAGGTCGGTATGATCGGTGCTAATTACGTAATTTTCCCAAGATCTGGCCATGAGCGCCTCCTTGCGTTTTGCCGTAACAGTTCTTTGTGATAAGAAAAATACCGGGTTTATTAACCAATGGAGTAATAGCAACGCGATGTTTCAAAAAACGGAAAATATTTTTCTTAAGCAAGCATACACTATCCAATCGGTGAAAACAAGCGCCGGGGATATTTCCTTTGTTGTGAAGCAGCAGGAAAAAAATACTTAATATGGAAATATAAAAACAAATAAAGGAGGGGATCCGATGACAGAAGTCTCTTTAAAAGACGTTAATTTCCGGGAATTGTGCCAACGGAAGTATTTTTCGTCGCCGGCAGCATGGGAAGATCAGGTGCTGTATTTTTTGATGCTGGACCGTTTTTCTGATGGCCGGGAAGATGGATATTTATCGGTGGATGGAAAAATGGTGCGTGGTACGACACCTCTGTTTTGCAACGAGGACAATGCCAATGCTATTAGCAATGAGCAGAATGCTGCCGCCTGGCGACAGGCGGGGACTGTATGGGCCGGCGGAACGTTGCGTGGCGTGGAGAGTAAACTGGGCTACTTGAAAAGGTTGGGAATTACGGCATTGTGGATCAGTCCGGTGTTCCGGCAGGTGGCGTTCGAAGAGAGCTACCACGGTTATGGGATTCAAAATTTCCTGGATATTGATCCTCATTTCGGCACCCGGGAAGATCTGAAGCGGTTGGTGGAAAGTGCGCACCGACAGGGAATTTACGTAATTTTGGATATCGTACTTAACCATACTGGCAACGTATTTCGCTACGATCCGGTTACGGCACGTCATTTTTCCGGCGCTGGAGAAAGCCAGTCCCCGGATTTTCGCTATGATGGTCAACCCTATGCCGGCGGTGGCTATACCGACGAAAATGGCAATCCTACAATCTCGTTCCGGGAGGTGCCGGACGAGCTGGACGGCGCAACGGTTCCCTGGGATAAGGCAGTCTGGCCCCGTGAGTTTCAGGATCCGTCTTTTTATATGCAAAAAGGTTACATTCGGCGCTGGGGGCGTCTTCCCGACTATATGGAAGGGGATTTTTACGATTTTAAAAAACTACGGCTACTGCCGGATCAGAACGACTATCGGGATGTGGATAATTTTCAGCCAGCCGCGGCGATGAACGCTCTTTGTGAGGCGTATAAATTTTGGATTGCCTACGCGGATATTGATGGTTACCGGCTGGACACCATCCGTCACATACCAGTGGGCGCCACTCGTTTTTTTGCCCAGTCCGTTCATGAATTTGCCCAGAGCCTGGGCAAGGAGAATTTTTATTTGATTGGCGAGATCAGCGGCGGCCGGGAATACGCTTGCCGCGTGGTAGAGCAGTCGGGACTGGATGCGGCGCTGGGCATTGACGATATTCCCGGTAAGGTGGCCAATCTGGTGAAGGGGACCTGTAATCCGGAAGAATATTTTGGCCTGTTCCGCAATTCATTGCTGGTGAACAAGGAGTCGCATACCTGGTTTAACAATAAGGTGGTGACCATGTTCGAAGATCATGATGAAGTCAGCAAAGGTCCTTATAAATCCCGCTTTTGCGCCGGCGATGACGGCAATCCGGAACATCCCAACCGGGAACTGGTGCTGAATGCCTTTGCCGTCAATGTCACCACACTGGGGATTCCCTGTATTTATTACGGCGGTGAGCAGGGGTTTGACGGTCAGGGCGACAGTGACCGCTACTTGCGGGAAGCGATGTTCGGAGGGGCATTCGGTGCGTTCCGCAGCTGTCAGCGGCACTGTTTTGACGAAAATAATCCAATATACAAAGAACTGGCGGCTATTTTGAAATTGCGGCGGGAAAAGGTCATCATCCGGCGGGGGCGCCAGTATCTGAGGGAAATATCCGGTAATGGCGCTGATTTTGGCTATCCGCAGGTAATGGGCGGGCGCATGCGGTCGGTTGTTCCGTGGTCGCGAATTTTCGCCGGCGAAGAAATGGTACTGGCGATTAACACCGATTATGACCAGGAGCACACGGTATGGGTCACCATTGATGCTGAGCTAAACCGGGAAGGCGATGTGTTTTGTTGTATTTATTCCCGGAACGGCAAACAAACCGGGACGGAGACGGTGGCCATTTCCCGGGGGAATCGACGGGTGGCCGTGTTGACGGTTGCGGCCCGGGGGTTTGTCATTTTTGAAAAAAAACCGGCATTCTGAAGGTGCTCAAAGGATTTTGCCGGGTGGTGGCGAAACTAAGATAATAAGTATTGAGTGTTTATAGCGAAAGCAACTGTGGGAGGAACTATGATAAACAACAGGAAACGCGGATGGAACTTGTGGCTTGCTGCGGTGTTATGGGCTGGCTGTTTCCTGTTTTTGACCTTGGGAAACACGGCATGTGCGTTACAGCCGGTCGGGACCGAAGCGCCGGCGCCTGCGGTGGCGGAGCGCACGATCGGTGTGCGCGTGGACAGCATGGCCGGCGTGATGCCGGAGAGTGCGGCGGAAATTCAACAGGCGGCAGAGGCAACACAGCGCTTTTTTGCCGAACAGGCCGGATTGCAGTTGAACAATCCGGTGACCGTGGTCTTGGTGCCTGACCGCCCGGCATTCATCCAGGAAGTGATTCAACGCTTTCATATCAGTGAGCTGGAAGCACGCCGCGTCGCGAAGGGTGTGGATGCCCTGGCGGGCAACGGGCTGATTGTTCTCAATGTGTCAGGAGTGCCTACCACTCGCCAGAGAACCTTTTTAACCGCTCATGAACTGACACATCAGTATCAGCGGCTCTTGGCGGGAAATCAGGCGGGTCAGGTGAAGTGGATGCTGGAAGGTATGGCGGAAGCCGTGGCGGCGCAGGTGGTAGACCGGCAAGGATACTTTCAACTGCAGCAGTATCGCGACAATTGGCTGAATGGCTTGCGCAGCACCGGCCAACGGCCCGGGCTCGAAGAAATGGTTTTGGCGCAGGACTGGTCTCGTTCTTTGGATCGTTATGGTTCACCGGTGACTTACAAAACCGCAGGTTTAGCGGTTTTGCTGTTGCAGGATCAGCAGGGGCTGAAGAAAATTTGTGGTTATTTTTCCCGGCTGGGGCAACAGGAATCGCCGGAGAATGCTTTTTATCATGCGTTGGGGTTTTCAATGGCGGATTATGTGGCGGAATACCAGACGAAATGGTTGCGTCCCGCCTCCTGAATTTGCCGCAGTCATTAGTTTTTCCGGACAAAGATTGTGAATAAAGTGCAGCAGGCGCGGGATGGGGGCGTGACGATGACCGGGCTGGGCAATCGGGAGACTGATCGGCGTAATCCCCTGATTAACTGTGAATACGTACCACTACCGATGCGGATTGTCGGAGCGGATGGTATTACCGTGTGCATCAACCACCATTTCACTAAGTTGATGCGTTCTGCGCCCGGCATCCCTCTGTCCTGGGAAGATTGCCTGAATGCCCCCTGTCATCTGCTGCTGGGGTCGGTTGTTGCCTGCCCGGGTTGCGCAATGGCGGAACCGGTGGTCAATGTTAATGAAGTCAGGGTCAGGGAAACGCAAATCCCGCACTTGCCGGGTCGCTCGTTCCGGGTGTATACGCAACCGGTCCCGTCGGCAGACGGCGGAGTGTTTGCGGTGATGGAAGTAATCATGGAAGTCACTGAGAAAAATAACATGCTGGAACTGTTTAATGTATTATCCGACCCGATTTATCTGGTGGATGTGGATACCGGCGTCTTTCTGGAAGCCAACGACACCGCCTGCCGGCAGTTGGGATATTCGCGTGAAGAACTGCTCACCCTGCATCTGAAGGACATTGACCCGCAGACGGATTTTCTCACTTTGGTGGAACGGATAGAGCAGAGCAATCCTTTGCTGCTGGAAACCGTTAATTGTGATTCCCGGGGTGCCTGCATACCGGTGGAAGTCCATGTCAGTCAGATCTACCATCAGGGGCGTAAGGCGTTACTGGGAGTTAGCCGTAATATTGCGGAACGCCAGGAAACGGAACGCTTACGTGTGGAAGCGCGGCGCCGGGAAAAAACTATTTTGGACAATATCCCTTTTGCTGCCTGGATGAAGGATCGGGAAGGGCGTTACGTTGCGGTGAATAAAATGTTCCTGGAGCAAAGTGGATTTTCAGAAAAAGAGGTTTTGGAAAAATCTGACCTGGACCTTTGGCCGCGAGACGAAGCGATGCGTTTTTGGCGGCAGACAGAGGCCATTATGCTGACTGGTGAGCCCAGTACAGTGGAAGAAGTACTGACCACCCGCCGCGGGGTGTTTGAAGTGGCGTTGATCCGCCGGCCACTGCTGGACGATGCCGGGGAAATTACCGGCGTGGTGGGAGTTGCCCAGGATATTGCGGAACGGAAACGGACCGAGGCGGCCATTCGGGAAAGCGAGGAATTGTACCGGACCTTTTTGCAGCGATCTTCCGAGGCGATTCTGGTGATGGATGCGACGAACTGGACGATTTTCGAGGCCAACGACAAATTGCTGGCCATGACGGGGTATACACTGGCGGAAGTGATTGATACGCCAGTGCAGCGGTATGTGCTGGAGGACGCGGTCAGCGTGCAGAATAACCTGATTATGCTGGAGGAAGGAACTGCGCTGGCACCGGAAATCAAGCATGTTCGGCATAAAAATGGCCGCACGGTTCCCGTGGAAAGAACCGCCGCACTGATCGTTTACCGGGGCCGCCGGATGATTCTGGTGACACTGCGGGACCTTTCGGAAGAACGGCGCCTGCAGGAACAAATTCAGGCAGATGTCCAACTGGCGGGGAAAATGCAACGGATGTTGCTGCCGCCGGACTATAACAATTCCCGGTTGACCATTCGGACCGCGTTTGAACCGCACCGGCTGGTCAGCGGTGACTATTTTGACTATCGCTGGAGCGAAAACCAGAAATCACTGCAAGGGTTTGTACTGGATATTACCGGACACGGGATGGGTACCGTGCTACAGGCAGTATCGGCCGGTGGCCGGCTGGGTGAAATGATGGACCGGGGACAGGCGTTGAGCGTCAGTGTGCTGGAAGAATTGGACCGGGAGATCAGCCGTTATTTCCCCGAGGACTCCTTTGCGGCGGTACTGGTGTTTGAATTGAATCTGGCGAGATGGCAGCTGACGGTGGGAACGGGCGGAATCAATTGGTTTCTGGCATCGTCTCCTTGTTATAACGGCCTGGTGGAATTGCCGGGCAGTTACGTTGGTATGGGAATGGTCCAGGAATTTTCCATGATGATGCTGGCGGTGCAGCCCGGTGATTGCTTTTATTTTCTGTCGGATGGTTTATATGAACGGATTAATGAGTCGCTGTTGCCGGATCTGGACGATTTTACCGCGACAACGGAATGGTTGAGAAAATTAGCCAGGGAAACCTGCCGGCATGATGATTCGTCGGGATTGTTTATCCGGGTTGACGGCGGCCCGGATTTGCCGCTGCGTTTCGCCTTTTCCACACGTGGGGAATGGCAGATCATTCGCCGTCGGCTGCGCCGGATACTCGCCGGTATCAACGGACAGGGAGACCGGATTGATGTGGCCATGAACGAAGCCGTGAACAATGCGCTGGAACATGGTGGCGGCTGCTGCCGCCTGCTGATGCGGCTCCGTCAGGGACAGTCAAGGCAATATCTGCGGGTTTGTGTTCACAATGAAGGTCCGGGTTTTGACGGAAACGGTCGGATTAATTTATGGAATCGTGGCGGGAATGCGGCACCATGGGACGAATCGGGCGAACCGCCGGAACGGGGCTGGGGGATACGACTGATGGCCAGCCTGATGGACCGGGTGTGGTATAATGAATCCGGCACGGAAGTGCGGATGATTAAGGTACTGTGATGATGCAGTTCGCCATCGGCGCTGGCGGCGATTTTATGACCAAAGTCACTGTGTCGAGGCGTTTAAACGCGTAGTGGGGATAACCCCGGAACGTTATCAGCTCTCTGCCGGGTGTGATTTATGAACAAAACAGACGGATTTCGAAAAATTGCGGTCGTATCCAGCGGTGACGTTGACGGTCGCAATTTTTTACAATACTACCGGAGTTTGTGTTGTTATCATACCCTATAGGCAACGTTGCCGAAGAAGGGGAGATGATGGACGTGAACGGGGAATCAGTTAAAACTGCGACAAATGAGGCGCAAAAGGTGGTCATGGTGGTGGACCGGAATTTGCCGCTGGGCCGGATTGCCAATACCACGGCAGTGCTGGGGATAAGCCTGGGAAATTTGTGGGGTGAGATGGTAGGACCGGATCTGACGGACGCCGACGGACAACTGCATCGGGGAATCACCACTCAGACCATTCCGGTACTCAGCGGCGATGCGGAACAACTGCTGCAGTTGCGGGAGAAATTGACGTGTCAGGATTTTACGGAAGTGACGGTAATCGGCTTTACGGAAACCGCGCAGCAATCATTGGATTATGCCCAATACGCCCGCCGGCTGGCGACGGTGGGCGCGGACGATTTAAAGTATGTGGGGCTATGCTTGCAGGGACCGGTAAAAAAAATCAACCGTTTGACGGGGAATATGGCATTGTTGCGGTAAAATAACGGAAACGGCAGCGGCGAAGAAAAGAAAAAACGATTGACAAGGGATAAATGTCTTGCTATATTGTACTGAGGTTATCAAATGCGGTGAAAATGCAGCGAGATAATGAAAAGTGTAAAAAGACAATGGAATAAGGATCAAGAAATACTGTGAAAAGGAAAAGTAACCTTTTCGTAACAGTCCAGAGAACCGGGATACAGGTGCGAGCCCGGTCTGAAGCGAACAGGTGAAGTTCTCCTTGGAGTAGCCCGCTGAAGATTTCGTTAACGATGGTTGACGGAATTGGTAGGTGCGGCCGGAACTTCCGCCGTTAACTGGAAGTGGGTATCGGTGGGAGAGTCCTGCCCGTACCTGGCAGAGCGGAATAGCGAGTCGTCGGTTGGCGGCAGCGGTTCCAAAAGGGTGGTAACACGGAAAACAGACTTCCGTCCCTTAACCGGGGCGGGAGTTTTTTATTTTCTCCCCGGATACGTGACAGCTGATTACGGTCAAGACGACATTGCCGAAAGGAGGTGATGGATTTGTTAGGTCTGAATGATCCCTGGATCGCCGCAGCCTATTTGTGCTGTTTGGCATCGACTGCGCTTTGCGTGGGTTATTCCCTGTGGGGAGGTAAGAGACGGGATGATTGCTGAGATGATGAAAAATACGGGAGGGAAGAGGAATGGAAGATAAAGGATTACTGTATGGGATGCTGGCAATATACTTGGGAATTACGGTGCTGCTGGGCTATCTGGGTTATCGCCACACCCGATCGGCCAAAGATTATTTGATTGCCGGCGGCAATGTGCATCCGGTGCTGATGTCGCTGGCCTATGGATCCACGTTTATTTCCACATCGGCCATTGTCGGTTTTGGTGGAGCCGCCGGTGTATATGGGATGAGTCTGTTATGGCTGACAGTATTTAATATTTTTGTTGGCATTTTTATCGCATTTGTGTTTTTCGGCAGCAAAACCCGGAAACTGGCGGCGGAACTGCAGGTGAAGACTTTTCCCGAACTATTGGGGGCGCGGTTTGAATCGCCGTTTATCCGGCGTTTCTCCGCCGGCGTTATCAGCCTGACTATGCCGTTGTATGCGGCGGCGGTGATGATTGGCGGCGCCCGTTATATGGAGGAATCGTTAAATATCAGTTATGTTACTGCGCTGACCGTGTTTGCCGTTATTGTTCTTGCATATGTGTTTTTTGGCGGTCTGCGGGGCATTATTTATACAGATGCTATGCAGGGAGCAATTATGTTCGTGGGTATGGCGGCGTTGGCGGTGCTGACCTACCAGCTGTTGGGCGGGATCAGCGTTGCCCATGAAAAATTGGATGCCATCAAAGATCTGGTTCCGGCCGGACTGGCGGCAAAAGGCCATCTGGGTTGGGCGTCGATGCCAGCCATGGGTTCGGAAATTTGGTGGTTTGTGGTATCAACGCTGGTGATGGGGGTCGGTATCGGGGTGTTGGCGCAGCCGCAGCTGGCGGTCCGGTTTATGACCGTGGCCAGTACCCGGGACATCTATAAAGGACTGGGCGTCGGCGCTGTTTTTATTTTATTTATGACTGGCGTGGCGTTTACCGTGGGAGCGTTATCCAATGTGTATTTTCTGGATACCGTGGGTAAAATATCATTGGCGGCCACTGCGGTCAACGGCGTTACCAATGTGGATAAAATTATTCCGCTGTTTATTACCCAGGCGATGCCGGACTGGTTGAAATATCTGTTTTTGTTCACCCTGTTATCGGCGGCCATGTCAACGCTGAGTGGACAGTTTCATCTGATCTCCACTTCGGTTTCTTACGATTTTGATCCGAAACAGGGCAGCAGCGATGCCCGGACGATACGGTTGGCCCGTTTGGGAACATTGCTGGGTTTTGCACTGACGATTGTGCTGGCGCTGGAGCTGCCACTGGGAGTCATTGCGGTGGCCACGGCTTTGTTCTTTGGCTTGTGCAGTTCGGCTTTTTTGCCCATGTACGCAGCGGCGCTGTACTGGCCCAGGGTGACGCCGGCCGGAGCTATTTGCAGTATGGTGGCGTCCACTTTGGTGTATCTGACGATGGTATTGTTTGTGCATGAAAAAGAAGCGGCGGTATTCGGAGTTTGTACCAAATTATTCGGTGTGGGGACTCTGGCGACCGCTCCCTGGACCTATATCGATCCGATGGTGGTGACGCTGCCGTTCAGTACGGTGATGATGGTGCTGGTAAGTCTGGTCACGCAGCCGGCGGCGGAAACGGCGACGGCGGAATAGCAGGGAGCGGTGCCGGGACGGCTGTGGTATAATAGAGCATGAACGGAAGAACAACGTGCCGGCGGGAATGAACGGCCGGACGGAATCGAGGCTGACATGAAATCACTTGTGCTCGCGGAAAAACCCAGTGTGGCCCGGGAAATCGCCCGGGTGCTGCAATGCACCACGAAAGGAAAACATTCTCTGGAAGGTTCCCGCTACGTTGTGACCTGGGCGTTGGGACATTTGGTCACGCTGGCGGAGCCAGAAGATTATGATCAAAAATACCGGGAATGGCGGCTGGAGGATTTGCCGTTGCTGCCGGACAGTCTGGAATTGAAAGTCATCAAAAAAACGGCGGCCCAGTACTACGGCATCAGTCAGCTAATGAAGCGGTCCGATATCGGTGAGTTGGTCATCGCCACGGATGCAGGACGGGAGGGCGAACTGGTGGCCCGCTGGATTATGGCCATGGCCCGTTGGAAAAAACCGTTTAAACGGCTGTGGATTTCCTCGCAAACCGATGAAGCGATCCGGGAGGGTTTTGCCCATTTAAAACCGGGTATCTCGTACAATAATTTATATGATGCGGCAGTATGCCGGGCGGAAGCCGACTGGCTGGTGGGACTGAACGTCACCCGGGCGCTGACCTGTAAGCACAATGCCCAACTGAATGCCGGACGGGTGCAGACACCGACACTGGCAATGATCGTCAACCGGGAAACCGAAATTCAGCAGTTTGTACCCCGTAATTACTGGACCTTGCGGAGTAATTTCGGCGACTATTACGGTGACTGGCGGGACAGCAGCGGCAACGGACGCCTGTTCGATCTGGCCCGGGCCGAAGCGGTGGCCGCCAACGTGAAGGGCCGTACCGGACGGATCACTCAACTGCGTACGGACAATAAGAGTGAACCGCCGCCGCTGGCCTACAATCTGACTGAATTGCAGCGGGACGCCAACAAACGTTTCGGGTTTTCTGCCCAGCGAACGCTGAGTCTGCTGCAGGCGTTGTACGAACGGTATAAGCTGGTGACCTATCCCCGTACCGATTCCCGCTATATTTCCGCCGATATTGTGCCGACGCTGGGGCGGCGGTTGCAGGCGATGGCTGTCGGACCCTATGCGGACTGGGTCCGGAAAGTGCCACAGCCGCTGAAACCGGGAAAACGGTTTGTGGATGATGCCCGGGTATCGGACCACCATGCGATCATTCCCACGGAGCAGCCGCTGAAACTGGCTGAGTTGGGCAATGATGAACGCAATCTGTATGATCTCATCGCCCGGCGTTTTCTGGCGGTATTGTATCCGCCCCATCGGTACCAGCAGACGACCATCGTGACCGAGGTCAACGGCGAGTCATTTCATTCCCGGGGAAAGGTGACGGTGGACCCGGGCTGGCGGACGGTGACTATCGCGCCGGCAGCGGAGGAGCCTGATGTGGATGAGGTCTTGCCGGAACAAAAATTGAAAATGCACCGGCAAGGAGACAGTATGGAATTGGTCCAGTGCAAGGTAGTGGCCGGTAAGACCAAACCACCGGCCCGGTACAACGAAGCGTCGCTGCTGGCGGCGATGGAGAATCCCGGTCAGTTTATTGCTGATGAAGAACTGCGGGAATCCATTCGCCAGGGCGGGCTGGGAACCGTAGCCACCCGGGCCGAAATTATCGAGAAACTGATTCACACCAGTTATATTGAACGGCGCGGCAAAGAACTGGTGCCGACTTCCAAAGGTAAGCAACTGATCGGTCTGGTGGCCGACGAACTAAAATCGCCGGACCTGACGGCCCAGTGGGAGCAGGCACTGACCGACATTGCCCGCGGCAAGGGCGCTAAAGGCGATTTTATTGCCGGCATTCGCGCCTATGCCGGGGAACTGGTGCGGACCACCTCCGCCGATGGTACGGTCTACCGGGCAGACAATCTGACCAAGACCAAATGCCCGTTATGCGGTAAGCTAATGCTGCTGGTCAACGGCAAAAGAGGACGGATGCTGGCCTGCCAGGATCGGGTCTGTGGCCACCGGCAGCCGGAGAAGGAAAATGAGTACGGCGGCATGGGACGGGGACGGGGCAACAGCAAGATGAACCAGAAGCTGATTTCCCAGTATTGCGAGGAGCAGAATGTGGGCAGCAATTTGGGTGAGCTGTTAAAAGCGGCGCTGGAGAAGCAGAAAGAATGAAGCCACCGGACGGTGGCTCCGAGACCGTATTTTCCTGGAAGAACGGCTCCCGATGCGAGGGGTCTGCCTGATGGCCGGGAGGAACGTTAATAAGGGGGATATGATCATGATCAATGTTAGCGTTGAATTGAATAAATTACTGATTTACCGGAACATCCTGCAGGATCCGTTAATTGCATTGCTGCCCCAGTCCGACTGGTCCAACAGTGAACCGGGTCTTAAAATGAGCGCCGGCCTGATCCGACGGGCGGAAGAACTGGGTTTGTCCGGCAACTTATTAGCCGACTATCTGATTTATCTGGTGGCTGAAGATGAAAACGTCTTTAGCAGTACGGTGGAAAAAACCGGTGGTCATCCTGGTGAGAGTTTACGGCGGGCGGCGATTCAGGATGTGGCCCGGATTAAAGAGTGCGTCCAAGCCAGTCTGCAACAGTCGGATTTAGGTGTGCTGCTGGGCGATTACCGGCCGACCCGGTTGCGGGACGATGCCGGCTTTGCCAGTCTACGGGAAAGCTTCCTTGAACTGGGCCGCAAGTATACCGCGGAAGAAACCACCGACCTATTGGTAGATTATTATGTAAACCACGGGTATGGTGAATTGGCGAAAAGTGCGGTGCTGCGCTGGGAACGGGGCGTTGGCCTGGTGGCGGTTCCCGGTTACGAACGCAGCCGATTGACGGACATCATTGGCTATGAACGGCAAAAGGCGGCGTTAATCCGGAATACCGAAGCTTTTGTGGCGGGACGGGCCGCCAATAACGTGTTATTGGCCGGCGCCCGGGGAACCGGCAAATCTTCCAGTGTCAAGGCGTTGGTGAATCAATATTTTCAACAGGGACTGCGGCTGGTGGAGGTGTCTAAATCCGAATTGAAGCAGCTACCGGAGCTGATGAATGCCTTGCGGGAACGAGGCAAAAAATTTCTACTGTTTTTGGATGATCTTTCGTTTGAAGAATATGAAGT
>DATMYQ010000068.1:0-11402 GCA_035560935.1 Patescibacteria group bacterium
CAGAAAGCGAAGCTACATGACAGAAAGACGATCAAAAAGAGTATTTAATAATCAGTCTAAGCAGCAAATACTTTAAAAATAGAGGGACAAGGGAACCGGTAAACCTCTTCGATTGAGAATAAAGAGATTGGGATAACGAACCTGGTTCCTATTTTTGAACAAGATCTGCGAATTATCTTTTTAGTGACTCCGATAAAGCTCTTTGAGTAATTTTACAAAAAAAAGGTGGTGCGTTTTATGGCTAAAGTCCTTACAATTATCGCAAATCCACGTAAAAATTCATACACTTTGCGACTGATGCAAACTTTTTTAAAGTCGTACAAGAAGTATAATCCAACGGATATAATTACTGAGCTGGATTTATATCAAACGGAAATACCGATAATTAATGCGGAGGTATTGGAGGCTTGGAATAAAAGGGAAGAACAGCATACTGTTGAAGAAAAAATGCTATTGGGCAAGATCGATCAGCTTACTCAACAGTTTATAACGGCCGATAAGGTAGTCATTGCTGCGCCAATGTGGAATTTGCAGTTTCCACCGATGTTGTTAGCTTATATTGCTAATATTACGGTTGCCGGAAAGACCTTCGAATATACTGACACCGGATGGAAAGGGTTGGTGAAGGATAAACCTGTATTGCTTATTCATGTTCGAGGAGGCTTTTTTTCCGATGGCCCGGCGCAGGCTTTTGATCATGCAGTGCCCTATTTAAAATCTGTCTGCAGTTTATTAGGAATTTCTGATTTTAGAACAATAATTTGCGAGGGGATCGAAGCAACTCCTGATAAATCGCAAGAAGTTTTTGAACGGGCGATGCTTGCTACGACACAATTAGCGGGATCTTTTTGATTTATCAGCTTCTCGTTTGTTTCTCGCATAAAAATAAGTTTCGGGGCAAGGGAAACTGATTAAGAGCGGTGATGAGGCTATAACTGTTCCGAAACTACCTTGTTTTTTGAGCAATCGGCGCGTTGAGTGTGTATGGCCTGAAATGTGCAAGGCAGTCTTTTCTTTTGTTGTTTTTATGGAAGAACTTAGAATTTGCTTGTTGTCTTGGGGTAACGCTGCTGATCCTGCCGATCGCTGTTTATCGGTGGGCTGCTATGTGCAATGAAGCGATCCGCGAATCTTAGCAGTGCAAGAGTAACGCCTGTAAAATTTTCATTAATTTTACAGGCGTTACTGCGTTTTCTTGAGAATAACTATACGCAAAATCTCTAGGTTACGCTCCGAAACCTTTAATCGCGATTGGTTGAAATGGGATGATGACCAACGCGATCCGATTCGTGGCGTACATAGGTCAGCAATTCGTGAGCGAAAGGTGTGGCCAATTTGATTTCGTCCCAATCAAGGGAGACATTGAGATATTGCAATATGAGCGCATCCCGCCCTTCAAGCCCAGCTGGCAAAACGCCAGCAAAAAAGAATCCGATTTTTTCTGCTTCCACCGTGATGTCAGCTGTCGATGGATGATGTAAATCAAGATAAAGGTAGATGACGTCAATGACTTGATGGGAGCATTGGGAGGTCTGTTCACCAATAATGGCGGTGGCGTCAGGGCCATATGCTGATAAACGGAGAATTGCAATATTCATATCGGATTGAATTTCCAGATGATAAACGGTGGCTTCCTGGAGGGTGGCGACATCATTGCTTGGGGCGTTATCAATGACAAAGGGAACTTTCAATACAGTATAGATTTGACTGATCATTTCACAGTGGCGGGATGGGGGATAAATGGTAACTGGTAATCTATCTTTTAATACGCCAAATTCCATGGCAACACTTACTCTGTGGTGAGTGTGGAGGGACATAGACTTGAAATCGGTTTCGGGCATGAAACCCAGGAGAATGCCGCAGTCAGAAAGACCCATGAAGCGAGCGCCTTTTTGCGAAATAATATGGCTGGTTACGGATAGACAAAAATGTCCGAATAAATTCTGGCGACGGCTTTCTGCCACAAGGGCAAGCGCAAGTTTGTAAAAAATTCGCGTGCTGCGATATTCGGGCTTAATAAATATGGATTCCACCTCGGCGATTTCGCCATAGAGCCGCAGGTCACCATAGCCGAGTGCGTCTTCGTCCTCCTCGGATCTGACAACAAGGGAAATCAGAGAGCCGGTCTTATTTTGCTCAATGAGTTGAACGGGATCATAGACATGATCGGCATAGGAATAGCCATAAGCACGGTAAGCGCAGCGGGCTACGGGGATGCCATCTTCCGGCTGCACACGCCGTATTTGATATTTTACATCAGCGACGGCTTTGGTTTCGGTAGTTTCCACCATTGTCTTTTGAATCAATGGTTGTTGCTGCCGCAAATATTTTGTCAGGATAGTTTCTTTACCATGTCGTCCCAGATAGCGGAACACAATGTCATCCACAAACTTCCGGGCCAAATAGATACCTAGGCCTTTTGTGTCGGCAGTTGCTTGTTCCGGCGAGTAATGCGGCAATGTTGCCGGGTCAAAAGGCAGCCCTTTTTCCGAAAATTTCACGGTGATTTTAGTGGCGGTTATTTCAAAATTTATCTGAAAAGTTTCCTGCCGGTTATTTTCATAGCCATGTTGAATGATATTCGTAACGATTTCCTCAATGGACAGTTCTAATTCCTGTTGTTCTTTTGCTAAAAAACCGCTGCTTTTTGCCAATTCACGGGTATAAGCAAGGAGTGGATGAAGATGGTCAAGCCGGGCGGGGAGAATTAAGGTTGATGAGATTGAATCAGTTAGTGTATCCACGTAAGTTCCTCCTTTTAAAGGCATGTTCTCATTGTATAACATTGTTGCTCGCGAGTATAGCGGTTGATTGTTGTAAAGACGTATTTTTCACGATCATATTTTGTGACAACGATAATCGTTCAACACATTTTGCAAATAAGAGAAATCACGGCAAATAGATAGGCTGTTAGCGGTGATTATGATATTATAATAAGATGATTGACTGGAATGGATAAGAAAGGATATTTTCACATGGGTTACACGGATACAAAAGAAGATATCTTTTGGGATACGCAGAAAGAGAGCGGCATTGAGCTGAATGAAGTGCAACGGCAAGCCGTGGAGAACACAGAAGGGGCGCTGTTGCTGCTGGCGTCGCCCGGATCAGGAAAAACCACTACGATCATAATGAAAATCGGCTATCTGATAGAAGTGAGAGGACTTGCGCCCGGCCGGATCAAAGCGGTGACCTTCAGCCGGGCCGCAGCGGCAGAAATGAAGGAGCGGTTCCGGCATTTTTTTCCTACGCTGGTGCCTTGTGATTTTTCCACGATACACAGCCTGGCTTTTGAAGTGGTGCGCGAATACTTTCGGAAAAACAAACGTCAATACCGGCTGATTGAAGGCGGTCAAAATCCGGATAAACGGCAGATTTTGCGGGAAATATTCAAAAGTCTTACCCACGAAAATATGACGGAAGACCAGATGGACGAGCTGACGGCGTACATCAGCTTCATCAAAAACAAGCTTATTGTGCAGGAGAAATGGCCGGAAATGGATTGCAGCGTGCCTGCGGCCGCGGAAATTATGCGCCGGTATGAAGAGCACAAATCAGCGGTGGACAAGCTGTTGCTGGATTATGATGATATGCTGATTTATGCGAACGAGGCCTTTGAGCAGGATCAGGCATTGCTGGAAAAATATCAGCAGCTTTACGATTATGTCCTGACTGACGAGAGCCAGGATACCTCACTGGTGCAGCACTATATTGTTGAAAAATTGGTCCGGACTCATGGTAAACTGTGCATTGTGGCCGATGATGACCAATCCATCTACAGCTGGCGGGGGGCGGAGCCCTCGTATTTTCTCAACCTAAAAACCGTATATTCCAACGCCGCCATTTTGTTTATGGAGCAGAATTACCGTTCCTCCCGGGAGATTGTTGAAATTGCCAATACCTTTATAAAACGGAACAAACAGCGCTACAACAAGAATATGTTTACCGATAATCCGCCCCGTAAGCCGATCTTTATTCATCGTCTCGCCGACTATAAAACCCAGGCCAAGTATTTGACCGAGGAAATAAAGAAGTCGGAGCATATGGGTCAAACGGCGGTGCTGTACAGAAATAACGCTTCTTCAATTATCTTGGTCAATGAGCTGGAACGCGCGGGCATTTCATTTTACATCAAAGATGAAGATAAACGGTTCTTTTCCCACTGGGTGGTTGCGGATATATTGAATCTGATGCGTTTGACTTACACCGACCGCCGAGTGGATATTTTCGAAAAGATTTTCACCAAGATGAATGGTTATATTACGAAGCAGCAAATGGAAGCTGTGAAAAAAATCAACAATAATGAATCCGTTTTTGATAATTTACTGCAGTATGTTGCGTTGCAGGATTATCAGTTAAAACAGATTGAAGAATGCAAAGAGACGATATGGCTGATGAAAGGGATGGCTCCGCTGGCTGCCATTGATACGATTCGCCGCAAGCTGGGCTACGAAAAGGCGTTGGAGAGAATCAGCGAGCGTTTGGGGTTCCGCAAGGAGTATTTGCTGGGTATACTGAACACGCTGGAAGAAGTGGCCGATGGACTTTTGACCATGGAGGAATTCGCCAGTCGGCTGAAATATCTCGAAACAGTGATAAAATCTTCTAAACATAATAAAGACAGTGCGGTTGCGCTGTCCACTTTCCATAGCGCGAAAGGGCTGGAGTTTGATCGGGTGTATATGATTGATTTACTGGAAGGAATTATTCCCTCCCGGGGCGATATTGAGCAGGAACAGGAGGGAAAGCCGGAAGCGATGGAGGAAGCGGTCCGTTTGTTTTATGTGGGGATGACCCGGGCCAAGACGCATCTGGAGTTAATTACCTATGATAAACGGGATCAGGAAAAAGTGTCGGAGTCCCGGTTTGTGTCTGCGGTAAGAAAAATTATTAGTCCGCCGGTGGCGATTCCCGGGATCGATATCACACCGGGGAAAAATGGCAGCTCCCTGGCAGCTTACAATCCCAATGCCATCAACGATGCCAATCAACTGAAAATAGGCGGCGTGGTCAATCATCCTTCCTTTGGCCGGGGCAAAATTGTCTCCATTACTTCTTCAAGCCTGGACATTAAGTTTGACGGGATGGTCAAAAAGCTGTCGGTGGAAGTCTGCCTGTCCAAAGGTTTTCTGGAACCGGCTTAAGAGCGAGCGACAACGGGCGCTTCATCAGCAGGCGTTGACGATTCGTGACGGCTGGCATCTCTTTAATCCGGATGAAAATTCGCCTGAAACAGAGGAATCATTATTTCTTCGTATTAACAGATTGAAGCAGGATATTGATAAAGGATAACGAAACAGAAACATAGAATCAATGTTCAATGGCGTCCATCGATGAGCCGGACTTTTCTCTTCAACAAGTCATTGGTTGCGCTGGCGGCAGTGAACAGAACACCGCCTGATGAAAAAAGTTAAGAATGGGAGATTCTGTACTGTATGGAATGGAAGATTGATCTGTTTCGACCAACGGATGCCCAACAAGTAGTCGCTTTGTACCGGGCAATATACGGCGAGTATTATCCGGTGCGGAGCGTTTATGATCCGGAAACCATTATTAAGCAAAGCGCCGGCGATATGTACCGCGTGGTAGCGAGGACAGAGGCGGGAGAGATTGTTGGACAGATTGCCTTTTATCGCTCTTCGCCGCCCAATAAGGATTTATATGAATATGGACAAATGATGGTCCGCCATGATTACAGGGAAACCGAAATAGCCTTTCAACTGGCGGATTTCAGCATACAGACGGTTCCGAGCTTATACGGGATCGAGTCCATCTGGGGCGAAGCGGTCTGTAATCATACTTTTACCCAGCGGATGTGCAAGGAGCAGGGGTTTTGGGAAACGGCCCTGGAGCTGGATCTGATGCCGGGGATCGCTTTTGAAAACGCATTGTCGCAACCGACGGCGGACGAGGGACGCATTTCGACCATCGTCCTGTTTCGGCTATTCGCCCGGAAACCGCAGGTGATTTATTTGCCGGCGGTGTATGGCGATAGGATTCGCTTCCTGTATGATCATCCGATGGTGGAGAATACCTATCTGCCGGGGGAAGCGCCGCTGGGAGCGGGAAAAACACAGGCGGAGCTGCAGATGTTCGGCGGTTCAGGAGTGGCGCGGATTACCGTCCACGCAGCAGGCGGCGATTTGGAAACGGTGCTGGAAGTCCTGGAAAAAAAGGCGATTTCACAGGGGAGCTGTGTATGCCAGATCTTTTTCCCATTGACGACACCTGATAGCGGAACGGTCGCCAATACCCTTCGCAATAGGGGGTATTTTCTTGGCGGAGTGTTGCCTCGCTGGTTTGGCGATGATGGCCTGCTGATGCAAAAAATATCGCATCCGCCTAATTTTGATGGCATTGAACTGTACGGAAAACGGGCTAAGCAAATCTTGGCGTTACTAAAAGAAGATTGGATGGATGTTACCGGTGAACAGGCATGAATGAATATCCGCAAACGATAGCCTGGCATTTGACGGCGCTGGCAAAGCAGGATCCTTCAGCGACCGCGGCGATTTTCCCCGGTGCCGGCGTAAGCCTGACCTACGGCCAGCTGAATGAACGGGCGCAGACTGTAGCAAAGGCTTTATGCGCTATGGGATTGCGGCGCGGTGAGCACGTGGCCATCTGGTCGCCCAATAGTTCCCACTATTTGGAGGTGCTGTTCGGTTGCAGCGCCGCCGGCAATGCGTTGGCGGCGATCAATAGCAATTGTCTGGCTCACGAATTAGGCATCTTTCTCAAACAATCGGATGCGACGGTCTTGTTCATCGCCACTGGTCACAGCCGGGAAGCGGAATATCTTGACGCTATCCGCGTCGTTTGTCCGGAATTGCCGGAAGCGTTACCCGGCGAACTGGCGGCGAAGGCTGCTCCCCGGTTAAAAACGGTGGTAAGCCTGGGGGCGGAGAAGATACCGGGCATGTTGGCTTGGCAAGAGTTTCTGGCTTTAGGCGATACGGTCGCTGACTTGGAACTGACGGCAAGAGACGCGGCGATTACCGGTGACGACATACTGTTGCTGCTGTTCACATCAGGGACGACCGGCGTTTCCAAGCTGGCCATGATTCACCAGTCCTGCTATATGACAGATGCCCATTATTTACTTACGAGCCATAAAATGACCGCCAGCGACGTTATCTGCACACCGCTACCGCTGTTTCATGCCTGGGGTTTGATCGTATTACTCACTTCCGTGGCGGCGGGCGCCACGGCGTTGATTATTGATCAGTTCAGCGGGCGCAATATGCTGGCGGCGATGGAGAAGTACCGGGCCACCTTTGTTTTTGGCGTACCGTCCATGCTGGTTGCAGCCATCGCTGAGCTGGACTGCTGCCAGTATGATATTTCCACGCTGCGGGGCGGCGCTATGGCCGGCGCACCCTGCCCGCCGCACTTGGTGCAGGCGGTGCTGGAACGAATGGGAGCCAGTGAATTTTGCGCGGCCTATGGTTCGACGGAAGCGGCTATCTGCATTACCGGTTCTTACGACGATCCCGCCGACAAACGGATCATGACAGTGGGCCGTCCGTTGCCGGGAGTGAACCTAAAGGTGATTGATCCTCAGACGGGAGAGTTGGCACCGTCAGGAGTTCAGGGCGAACTTTGCATCAATAGCGCTATGAATATGAAGGGCTATTACAATATGCCGGAAGAGACCGCCCGGACAATCGACGCGGAGGGCTGGGTCCACAGCGGAGATTTGGCCTGCATTGACAAGGACGGCTTCTGCACCATCACCGGACGTTCAAAAGACATTATCATCCGCGGCGGCGAGAATATCGCCCCCATCGAGATTGAACAATTGCTGTATGCCCATTCCCAGGTCAAGGATGCGGCGGTGGTCGGCATTCCCAGCGATTATTACGGAGAAGAGCCGGTGGCTTTTGTGATATTGAAACAGGGCAGCATCAAGCCGCTGGAATTGAAAAGTTATTGCAGAAAACATATAGCGTATCAAAAAGTACCGGTACATTACTTTCTGGTTGACGAATTTCCCCGTACAGGCAGTGGTAAAGTGCAAAAATTCAAATTGCGGGATTTAGCACTTTCTTTAATAAAAGACCAGCTATGAAAAGTCAAGAAAGTAAAGCAAAACGGATTAAGGAGGAATATAAAATGGATAGAAAACAGATTGAAAGCAAAATGAGAGAAATACTGGCGCAGCACGTGCCGGAGCTAAACGCAAAGGAATTTACCCTGGATACCCCCTTTTCCTCGTTGGCTATTGATTCGCTGAAATTAAGCAAGATTATGGTTGATATGGAAGAAACATATGGTTTTACCCTGAGCGGATCCACCATGATGAAACTAAAAACACTGGCGCTGACAATTGATTATATCGAGCAGAATGTAAAGTAAACGAAGTTTAGGGATACTGCCTGAATCATTTTAAAATCAATGGAAACGATTTAAAAACACTGCGCAAAAAGTCCTGGACCCGTGCATTTTGCACAGGATCAGGACTTTTTGCGGAAATCTGTAAAATATCGTACAGCCAGGAAAAGCGATCTTTTATTTTGGCCCAGAATCCTAGGCTTTGATGGCCCAGCGCAATTTAGCGGAACGGGCCCGGCTGTTCACATGACATTCCTCGGCCGAGGGACGGATGGGATCGGATGAGATTTCACGGTAGATGCCTTCCCGCAGATAGTGCTTAAAGGACTTTTTCACGCGGCGGTCTTCGCCGGAATGAAAGGAAAGGATGGCAACCCGCCCACCCTTAACAAGCGCGCCAGGGAGTTTTTCTAAAAACGCGTCCAACACTTCAAACTCTTTGTTGACGTCAATCCGCAGCGCCTGAAAAGAGCGCTGGCAGGATTTTTTAATGTCCTCTTTGGTGATTTTAGGAATGAATTTCAGCGCGCCCTGGATGATATCGCGAAGTCGGGTGGTTGTTGATATATCAATGCCTTTGTTCACGCTGGCGATGATGGCGCGGGCGATGGGGCCGGCATGGGGCTCGTCGGCATTTTCCACCAGCAGGCATTGCAATTCATCCAGAGTTATTTTTTTCAAACGGCTGGCTGCCGAAACGCCCGATTTCGGATTCAGGCGCAAATCCAGCACCCCTTCCGTCTTAAAGGAAAACCCCCGGTCAGGATTGTCGATTTGCATGGAAGAAACACCTAAGTCCGCCAATACAAAATTTAACGGCCCTGACTCGGCTGTGATTTGATTGATCTGGGCAAAGTTCATCCGTCGGATATCCAGGATTTCCGGACCATAGCCCAAACGCTCCAACCGGGATTGGGTGCGTGGCAATTCAAAAGGATCCACGTCAAGAGCATATAAGCGTCCTTGGGAGTTTAAGCATTTCAGCATCTCCGAAGTATGGCCTCCGTAACCCAAGGTGGCGTCCAAGCCGGTTTGGCCCGGTGAAATTTGCAGAAATTCCAGTATTTCTTTTACGCAAATGGGCAGATGCATGCCGGCGGGCGTATTGCCTTTTTGAATAATCTTCGCTACCGCATCCGCATATTGTTCCGGCTGCAGTTCTTTGTATTTTTCGTTGAAATTCTTAGGGTGAGTGCCTTTATAGCGAACACGCCGCTGGTGTTTGGGTTCTTGTTCATCCAAGGTGTGATCCGGGCCCATTCAATTCCCTCATTTTTTTCTTTGTATTTTGTGTTTTTGTCACAGATTATATGATAGCAGATACTCTTTTTTTAAGCAATGTTCAGCATTACAGATAAGATTTCCGGAGTATAAGGCGTCCATGGTTTTTGATAAGGCGTTTCTCATAATGCTTTACGGCTCTTGGCTTATATGATTATGAGCACTAAAATTTGGGACATGAACGCTATAGTCCTCATGGCTGGAGTAAGGGGGGAAGCGTCATATCTATAATTCTGGGAAAAAAGGTGTATTGGCAGAGGGCAACGAATCTCAGAAAATATACCGAATTCGGAGACGACGGAGGGATAGGCGTGCCAGAACAATATTACCAGATCGGGAAATGGTATGAGGAACAGGAACTTTTTTCGGAGGCAGTGAACGAGTATAGCAAAGCCATTGCCGTCAATGGGGAGTATACGGAGGCGTTGATTAGTCGGGCGGATTTATACTCGGATATGGGACGGCTGGCGGAAGCTGTTGACGATTATACGAGCGTGCTAGCGTTGGAGCCGGATAACGGTTACGCCTACAACAGCCGTGGCGATGCCTGGGCCAGCCTGGGACAGCATGAACGGGCCGTCGAGGATTTCACAAAAGCACTGGAGCAGTTTGAAAATGCGGAATCCTACTATAACCGGGGCCTGTCCCGCGTGGTGTTAGCGCAAGGCGATGCGGCGTTTGCCGATTTTACTAATGCTCTGACCCTCGATCCGGAACACGGAGCGGCCTATAACAATCGCGGGCTGCTGTACGCGGCACGGAATCAGCATCAATTGGCGATTGCGGACTTCTCGCAAGCCCTGGAATACCGGAAGGGCTTTGCCTGTTCTTTCAACCACCGGGGCCTTTCGTATGAAAAGCTGGGAAATGAAGAACAGGCGAGGTTAGACTATACCGCTGCGCTGCAAATCGCTCCGGGCAACATGGATTCGTTGTATCGCCGGGGACGGTTAGCTGAAAAACAGGGAAATCGGGAGGCGGCGATGACGGATTACCGGACTCTGTTACGGATTGTGATGGCGGAGCATCCTTACCGGAGCTTCGCGGCGCAACGCCTGCAGACGCTGGCGAAGGAAGCGGAGTGCGTTCGAGGCGACGAATAGGGGACGAATATGCGAATAATGTGGCGGAAGAAAAAACCGGCTCAGCACTTGCGGTGTTAGCCGATTTTATTGAAGCGCAATTGAACCCGATGCTGGCGCGAGACTCCATCCCGGCATTCCAGTGCATTCGCCAACGCTTCCTGAACAGCCACTTCACAAAGAGAATGTGGTTTTCCGCCGCTTTCGTAACTTCGTTTCATATGTAGTAAAGCATTATCCGCATCGCTAGTCGTTTTCCGCACCAATTCTTCAAAAGCCTTGGTCAAATTCATACGTATCCTGAGCGGCTTCTGTTAGCGTTCTGTTATAATCGAAGCGGATTTGCACAAAAATACAAATCCACAGACTGACGGTCAAAATAAGGCATAAAGAAAGAATAAACCATGAATTAGCGGACAATCGGATTCTGGCGCCGGGGGAGAAATGAAAGAGATTCATTTTTATCCTCCTGTATCGTTGCGAATAGCGACAGGACATTGCACCGTTAATCAAAACTGTACACTTTTATTCTATCCTTTCACAGGATGGATTGGCAAGGCGTTGGGGCATTTTCAGCCGGTAAATATGGGAAATAGTCGGCCAAAACTGGGAACAAGCTACTTACCTATTGCTGCAATATGAAAATGATGCTGAATGTCAGCGGAAATTAAGATTCCAAAATTCATCTAATGGGATGTCAGTGGG
>DATMYQ010000069.1:0-56837 GCA_035560935.1 Patescibacteria group bacterium
GTATTATGATGCCTTTTACTATATTTATGCGGAAAAAAATCAGGATTTGGACAAGCGAACGTCTTATAAAAAAAGAGATTCCGGACGCTTTAACCCGATGCAGCTTTGCATTTCCCGCAGAATATTTCTGCCACAGGACCGGAATTCTATTCCCTTTCGCAGCTATGAAACCGGCCTGCTACAATACGGAGACGCCAATCCGGACCATGAGCAGTATAATTCCCTGACGGATTTTGCCTTTAAGAACGGCAATCTGGAAATCCGTATTCCCTGGCAATTGTTAAATATTATGGATCCCTCCACCAAAACGGCTATGGCAGATTTTTACCGTAACCGAGGAAAGCGGGTGGAAGCGAACTTTCCCCTGGAGGAAACCTTCATGAATTTTGAACGTGATGACGGAATCAAGGCACAGGGCATTGACGGGATCCATGTGGGCGTCGCGGCTGTGAAACAGGGGGAAGCCCACGATGCGCTCATTGGCATGGGTTATTATACCTGGCCGACCTGGACATTGCCGACCTATCACGAAAGATTGAAAAAATCGTATGATATCTTGCAAAAAACATTGTCGGCGCTGAACGAAAAAGAAAATTCAAGGGAGAAAGCAAAATGAAAAAATTTGTAGTGGCCCTTGGTTTGGCGGCGGTCATTCTGCCGGGATTGCCCCCGGCGGCGCAGGCGGAACAGACGCCGGTGAGAATATCCGCTTCTTACAATACGGACAGCGACGGAGTGTCTTTTACTAATTACAGCCTCACCACGGAAAGGAAAAATAATCCCTGGAACTACATGTATACCAATACCCGCATCCGACAGCGTGATTCAGAGGGGAATGTCATTACTGAAAATCGATTTACGGTGAACTGGCGGCAACCCATTGATGAAGAATCTTCGTTCTCCGTATGGGCCGGGTACGCCAACAGCAATGTCTGGAAGTTTGCTGCGTTTGGCGCTCAGTATCATGGCGTGGTCAATTATACAGATCAGCTGCGATTGAGCTATGAGCATGACGCAGTACCCACCGTCGCCGCCTACAATGCACATATTTTGGGCGACCGGCTGTCCTGGAGCTATCAGCACGAGATCGACCGGAGACTCACGCTGGATTTGGCGCTGAAATACGCCAGATTCAGTGATAGTAATTTTCGTAAAACCGTCACGGTGGCGCTGACAAAAACCTTTAGTCCGCGTTACCGGCTGGGGCTTGAATACGGCTATGACACGTCGGATCTTAACAAAAAATCCGTATTTTATCTGCCCAAAGGAGAACATTCCTTATCCCTTGTTCCGGAAATTGCCTTGCCGGTTGGCGGCGGCATCCTGGTGATGACGATGAGCAAATCGTTGTTTTCACGCAATGTGAACGGCAATATCAACAGAACAACGTATGGGGCAAGATATCGTTTGAAGAACCTTGAGATCGGGATGCAGTATTACCGTGATGATAACTATTGGTCGCGGGATTACTCCTTTTCCTGGAACAATCGGTGGTGATAAAAACGCTGAAACGAGTACTGACCGGCGGACTGCTTTGCTGCATCGCCGTGTTGCCGGCGTCGGCAGGTTGGGCGGAGAATGAAAAGCACATCTTCTTTTCCGGCTATGAATGGGAAGTGAAGTCGGGATACTACGGTCCGGGAAAAAACAACTGGTCACCGGACAATGTATGGGTGGACAAAGACGGCTTGCTGCATTTGAAAATTACCCGTGCCGGTGATCAATGGTATTGCGCCGAGTTGCTGTCGGTGGACCGTTTTGCTTATGGCGGTTATCTGTTTCAGGTCATTGGCGCCATTGATCAGTTGGACCCGAATCTTGTGCTGGGCCTTTTCGTGTACCCGGATGACGGGAATCCGGATCCGGACAATGAACTGGACATTGAATTCACCCGCTGGGGGGAGCCGGAAGGGCCGGTGGGGCATTACACCGTGACGCAAGCCGAGGAGACGCACCGCTTTCCCTTTTCTCTGGCGGGCACGTATACCACTCACCGCTTTGTCTGGTCAGCCGACAACGTCTTGTTCCAAAGTTTTCACGGGCATACGGACAAAGCGACTTCAGAATTTCAGCGCTGGCTGTACCGGGCTGACGACTATGAGGAACAAATAACCGTTCCGCCGGTCCGGGTCCATATGAACCTCTGGTTGTTCCGGGGGACTCCGCCGCTGAATGGGGAAGAACAGGAAATTGTCGTTAAAAAATTCCAGTTTTTAGCGCCCGAAGACGGAAAAAAGAAAACGGCCGCGAATGACAGCCAAGACAGAATGTCCCGCGACGCGTTACCCGCCAGGAAATAATCGGGGTATAGACCAAAACGCACCCTTATGCATAAAACAGGGTGCGTTTTTTAATACAATGAAAATTTTCCGGGTTGCTCGCAGGCTCAGATCGCATAATAATCGAAGGGCTCGGAAAACCGGACAAAAGCATCCACGGCGTTGATCTCCATCATTTCCTGCCGATAGATCATCCAGGTTTTGCGCGTGAGCGGCGTGCCGTCTTTATGGGTCAGAACAACCGTGTGGAGCCCGTGGGTATGGTTCAGAATCAGACGGGGCAAAATGGCGTAGCCGTGGCCGTTGAGAACCATTTCCTTGCAGGTGTCCACCCGGTCCACTTCCATGCTGATCCGGGGCGGGACGGTGAAGTTTTCCCGCCACCAGTTATCCATTTGAAGTTTGGCGAATTCGTCGGGGCGATAGTGGATGCGCGGCAAATGCGGCAGGTCCTGGAACTGGAAGGGTTCGCTGGATGCCAGGCACATGGTTTCCTCAAACAGCAGCTGCTTTTCATTGGGCCAGGGATATTCGCCGCGAATAAAACCGATATGGCAGTCCTGATTATGAACCAGATTCAGGATTTCCCGGCTCCAGGTCGTGATGACTTTTAACTCCACCCGGGGATGTTTTTCTTTGAACAGTTTCAACAATCGGGGCAGCTTGTATTTGGTCATAAAGGTTGACGCGGCAATGCGCAGCGTTCCCTGCACTTCCTCATGCATGTTGGTGATCTGGTCTTTGATTTCCCGGATCCGGGCCAGCATGTCTCCGGCACAGCGGGCCAGGTGTTCTCCCTGGGGGGTAAAATGAGTTCCCTTGCCGGAACGGTAGATCAGCTTGGCTCCCAGTTCTTCTTCGATTTGGTGCAGGCGTGCCGTCAGTGCCGGCTGCGAAATAAATAATGCCTGTCCGGTTTTAGTGATGTTCCGCTTTATCCGCAAGGACATGGAAGATCAGCCAGTCGCGTTCATCCATAGTTGCTCTCCTTAGCCGAGGGTGTTGTGAAATCTAACTATATAAAAGGATTCGCGGCGACGGCGTTTTTTCCTTCGGGTAGCCCGGGAGTAATCCTGCCGGTGGAATTTGCGCGGGACCGTTTCCACGGCAGGAAGTACCATTCAAAATACGGATGGCTGTTCATCGGAACGGTGAATTTTTCTTTCGCAACGGAAATAGGTATAATTTTTGCAAGAGGAGGGATTGCTTTGTGGTCGAATATCGGGACGGAACAGTTCTGGATGTTATCCGGCGCCCGGCGATATAGCCAACAACCGCTGAAAAACACCTCGTCGCCAGCCGGCTTTGGCTGTTAACGGGGTGTTTGCGATTTAGAGGAATGTTTTTGGACGATCTAGTACTGTTCCGCTAGGGCCAGCTTGACGCCCAGTCCTAGATAAATGACGCCGCAGAAGCGGTTGAGGCGGTCGGCCATCCGGGGATTAGCCCGCAGAAAGCCGGTCATTCCCGATGAGAACAGCACCAGCAGCAGGCACCAGAGGGTGCCGGTGATGAAAAAGGTTGTGCCGAGAATCAGAAACGGCAGCAGGCCGTACGGGTTGGACGGTGCGATAAACTGTGGCAGAAAGGAAAGAAAGAACAGGGCCACTTTGGGATTGAGCACGTTGGTCAGCAGTCCCTGGAGGAAGATTTCCCGGGGCGACAGGCAGCCGCCGGACTGAGGCAGGAGCGGATTGTTCCGGGCGAATAGCGTGGTGATTCCCAGATAGCCGAGATACAGTGCGCCAAGAAGTTTTACCAGCATAAACGCTTCGGCGGAGGTAGCCAAAATGGCCGATAAACCTAGCGCCGCCAGCAGTGTGTGGACGGTAATGCCGGAGCTGATGCCCAGTACGGAGTAAATGCCGGCTCGTTTGCCCTGGGAAATGCTGCGTCCCAGAATATAAAGGGTGTCGGAACCGGGCGTGAGATTGAGTAGAATTCCTGCGGCCAAAAACATTTCAAAATGTTGAATACCAAACATGGAACTCCTCCTTCACAAAATGATTAATTGCTGATATTATAGCATGTTCTGCCGACACCGCCGAATATTTTCTCGATGCATTGCGGGAAAATTATGGTATCGTTTCCCCGAAAGGAGAAGGAGAACACTATGTATGGCAGAATCATTTTATATTAGAGAGCATTAACGGGGCGCGGACCCGAAACCAATGCAAGGAGAGGAGTGTTTGGGGTGAAGATTGGTGCAAAAATTGCGCTGGGTTTTTTCGTAGTGATTTTGATCATGGCTGTATCGGCGGGGATCAGCTATTACTTAATGGAGCGGATTCAGGAGCAGAGCGAAAATCTGCAGACGCATGAAGTGGTTCTGGCGACCCAAAGCAACCGCCTCGCTTACAATAGCGCGCTGAAAACGGCGGCGCTACGGGGATATATGATGAACCGGCAGTCGGGGTATCTGGAAGAATATAACCGGTTAAACCAGGAAGACGACAAATTGCTGCAAGAACTGGAAACCAAAGCAATAAACAACACAGATAAAGAATTGGTGCGTGAGATCAAAAAACTGGACCTAGCCTACCGGAAGCTTTTCCAGGAAAGAGCGATGCCGTTGATTCAAAGCGGTGACGGGGCGGCGTTGGCGGAGCTGATGAAAAATGAAGCGGTTCCGGCGGCGGCAGCCTGGAGAAGTAAAATTGAAGAATCAATGAAGTTTCGCGACAACCAGATTTATCAGGGCTTTGAAGCGGAACAGGGTTATGCCGAACATGCTCAGACGCTGGTGTTGACGGGGCTGGCACTGGCCTTGGCGGTTGGAATCGCCATTGCCTGGCAGATTAACCGCGTGGTGGCCCGGCCGCTGGTTTTGGCGACGGGTTACATGGACCGGCTGGCGGAACGGGATTTCAGCGTGGAAATCAGTGAGGCGTCGCTGCGTCGAACGGATGAAATCGGCAGCCTGGCCCGATCGATGCACACTATGATTGTCAATATGAGAGAAATTCTGCAGACGCTGGCGCGGTCGGCGGAGCAACTGGCCAGTTCCAGCGAAGAACTGACGGCCAGTGCCGCTCAGTCAGCCGACGGCGCGGCCAGTGTGGCCGCCTCCACCGACACGGTATCCGCCGGTTTGCAGACGGTGTCGGCATCTACCGAACAGATTACCGCTTCAGCGGAAAATGTGGGGGCCAATTTAAGCCAGATTGCCGACAACGCCGCCAATGGCAACCAGACGGCCAGAACCGTCGAGCAGCAGGCCGTCAGTTTGCAGACCAACGCACAGAGCTCCCGGCGCTCGGCGGTCGATTTATATGAAGGAATCAGTGAACGGGTGGTCCTGGCCATTGCTGATGCCCGGATTGTCGAGGAAATTTCCAGCATGGCAGCTTCCATCGCTACCATCGCCGGACAGACGAACCTGCTGGCGTTGAACGCCGCCATTGAGGCGGCCCGGGCCGGCGAGCAGGGCCGTGGTTTTGCCGTGGTGGCGGAGGAGGTGCGGAAACTGGCGGAAGAATCGTCTCGCTCCGTCGACGGTATTCAGGAATTGACCAAGCGGGTCCAGGCGGCGATCAGTCTGCTTGTTGACAACAGTAACGAACTCTTGCAGTTTCTTAACGGCACGGTGCGAAGCGATTATGACGCCTTTGTGAATGTGGGAGAACAGTATAAGAAGGATGCCGAGGATTTCCAGCGGATTACCGGCGATATCGGCGATAAGCTGCAGCAGGTAACGGGAGAAATGAGTGAAATCAACAGGGCCATTGAATCGGTGGCCGCCACCATGGAGGAAAGCGCCGGCAGCACGCAGCTCATTGCCAAGGGCACCGGTGAAGTGAGCCAGTCCTTGCAGGAAATTACCCGGGCTTCCGGTGTTTTGGCGGAGTCAGCGGCGGAAATTAATCAGCTGCTGGTGAAATTTAAGATATAAAAGACGATTTGTTAAGTTATTGTAACCCGCCGGGGTTGGCGGGTTGACTTCCCGGTTTTTTCGGCATACAATAGAGGCGATAAGATAATATATTCTCTGTTAGGTGAGGCTCCTGTATGAACACAGGCCACTGCCCGGAAACGTCGAAAGACGCCAATGGGTAGAACAGGTATTACCGGCTTAAGGTTTTACCTAAGGTGGCTGAGATGATTCGCTATCTCTACGTCATGCAGTGCCAAAGCTGGGACGAGTAGAGAAGGTCGCATATGATGGTTGGACGGATAAAAGACCTTCGTTTTTTGGAGGTCTTTTTATTTTGCTGTTTTGACGATATGTCGTAAGGCAGCGCAGGCTAAGGATAAAAGGAGGTGGGGGGCATGGATTCGGGTCCCGGACGATTATCCAGGGTAGTGAAAAAACAGCACGGACGGTGCGGTGGCGAATGGCCGGCGGCTTGGTTCCGTGCGCGAAAGAGGAGGTAAAGGACAATGGCAGCAGTGAAGGTTTTGGGACAGTTTTATTTCAGCCGCTTGCTGGGGAATCCGGTGTATGACGCCACTGGCGCCAAGGTGGGCCGGATCAAGGATATGGCCATGCGCTGGGAAGGCGGTCACCCGCAGATTACGGGGATCAAATATAAAAGCAAGGTGCACAATCTGATTCCGTTGGAGCAGGTGGCCAGCTGCGACGAACAGGCAGTCCGGCTGACTGGAGATTTTTCCGCGGCACAGACCCGGCCGCTGCGGACGGATGACATTTACGTCAGTAAATGGCTGCTGGACAAGCAGATTATTGATTTGCAGGGTTCGAAGATTGTCCGGGTGAATGACATCACCCTGTCCTGGATCGAACCGGAAGAAGTGCCGGGTGTTCGCCATATGATGCTGATGGCGGTGGATATTGGCGTTCGGGGATTATTCCGGCGGCTGGGTGTGGAGTTTATGGTCCGGCGGGTGAAGGAAAATTTGCTGGGCTGGCAATACTTCAGTCCGTTGGAAAGCTGGAACTCCAGCTTGCAAATAGTGCGGGACAGACAACAGCTGAAAGACTTGCACCCGGCCGATATTGCTGATATGGTCGAGGAAATGGGCTATAAATACCGGGCCGAATTCATGAGTAACCTGGAGGCCCAGCAGGCCGTGGACGCGTTGGCGGAAATGGATCTGGAAACCCAGGTGGACATCATTGAACAGATGGATAAAGACAGGGCGTCGGATCTGCTGGAAGAGATGCCGGCGGACGAAGCGGCGGACATTCTGGGCGAGCTGTCGGTGGACAAATCCGAGGAACTGCTGGAATTGATGGAAGAAGAGGACGCCGAGGACGTCCGGGAACTGATGCGCTACGAAGAGGGGACCGCGGGAGCGCTGATGACCACGGAATACATTGGCTTACCCAGCTCTCTGACGGTGGAACAGACCATCGTCCGGCTCCGGGAACTGGCGCCGGCGGCGGAAACCATCTACTACCTGTATGTGGTGGACGATGCGGAACGGTTGCTGGGCGTACTGTCGCTGCGGGAACTGATTATCGCTGCGCCGGATAAGCCGCTGGGTGAACTGATGCACACCAAGGTGGCCAGTGTCCGGGATGACGACGATTACGAAACCCTGGCCGAGGTGGTCAATAAATACGGGCTGCTGGCGGTGCCGGTGGTGGATGCGGACAATGTGATGCGGGGCATCGTGACCGTCGATGATGTTCTGGATCAGATGCTGCCGGAACGCAGCGAAATGATGAATATTAATTACTGGTCGGTGAAACGGCCCGGGCGGGGGCGGGTACAATGATTAAAAAAATACGGGGCCGTTTAGGTCTGTTTTTGGCGGTGATGGGGCCGGGGATTGTCACGGCCTTTGCCGATAATGACGCTGGCGGCATCGCCACTTACGCCGCTGCCGGCGCCAAATACGGCTATGCGCTGCTGTTCACCATGTTTGTCAGTACCGCCTGCCTGGCGGTGGCGCAGGAAATGTCGGCCCGGACCGGGGCGGTGACCGGGCGGGGGTTGGCGGATCTGATCCGTGAACTGTACGGCGTGCGCTGGACATTCTTTGCCATGGTGGTGCTGCTGGTGGCCAATGTGGGCACGACCGCGTCCGAGTTTTCCGGGATTGCCACCAGTTTTGAGATTTTTGGCGTCAGTAAATATCTTTCCGTTCCCATCGCAGCGACGTTGATCTGGTGGCTGGTGCTGCATGCCAGCTACGAGCGGACCGAAAAAGTATTTTTGGCGCTCTGCGGCACGTTTATCAGTTACGTTTTGTCCGGCTTTATCGTGGATCCTCCCTGGGCGGAAGTGGCGGTGGCGTCGATAACACCGACCTTTGCCCGGGACGCGGAATTTCTGCTGATGGCTATCGGTGTTATTGGTACCACGATCACTCCCTGGGGCCAGTTTTACGTACAGGCGTCGATTGTGGACAAAGGAATCACGGCTAAAGACTATATCTATACCCGCTGGGACGTGTTGATCGGTTCTTTTTTTACCGGGTTTGTGGCTTTTTTCATTATTGTCGCCACAGCGGCGACGTTATACGTTAATCATGTGAGCATTGAGAGTGCCAAGGACGCGGCGCTGGCGCTGGCGCCGCTGGCCGGACAGTATGCCAGTACGCTGTTTGCGTTTGGACTGTTGGGCGCCTCGGTTCTGGCGGCCTTTATCCTGCCGCTCAGTACGGCCTACGCCATTTGCGAAGCCTTTGGCTTTGAACACGGCGTCAGCCGGGATTACCGGGAAGCGCCGGTGTTTTTCGGCCTGTACACGGTACTGATCGTCATTGGCGCCGGACTGGTGCTGCTGCCGGGAATTTCCCTGTACAGCGTGATGTTGATTTCGCAGGTGATCAACGGCGTGCTGCTACCGCCGATTCTGGTCTTTATGGTGCTGATTGCCAGTGACCGCAACATTATGGGAGACTACGCCAACACCCGTTGGTATAATATGGTATCCTGGATCTTTACCGGCGTGCTGATTATGCTGACGCTGCTGCTGCTGGCGGCGACGGTGGCACCGGAACGCACCGACTGGCTGCTGAAAATGATTGGTTTTTAAACGTAAAAAACACGGCTCCGGCGATTGAATCGGGAGCCGTGTTTTTTTGATAATTGCCATTGGCATTATCAGCGTACTACTCGTTGCCGCTTTCGTGCACCACCTGCAGTGCATCCCAAACGTTTTTGTTTTCAAAGCCCCGGCGCCAGGAGGCTGCGCCGGCCAGATTGTATTTGCCCACCAGACCGGCTTTCAGGCGGATTGAGTTCTCATCTTCCACCCAGATGCGGTAGCGGCGGCCGTCACGGTAATATTCCAGATAATACTGGCCGCTGTCCGGCAGCCAGACCAACGGTGCGTTGATTTCCTTGATCCGGGCTTCGGTATCGGCCATGGTGAATACCCGGGAACGGATTTTGACGCTGTCCACTTCTTCCCATTCGCGGGTGTAGAAGGGAATACCCATAACCAGCCGGTCCTTGGGAACGTAGTTTAAGGAATTGGCGACACCCCGTTCCACCCAATTCAGGGAAGCCACGGAACCGCTGCTGGGACCTGCCTGCCAGTGTTCATCGTAGGTCATAATCATCAGATAGTCCAGCGATTCGCTCAGCGCTTTCCAGTCGTAGCAAGTGCGGCTCTGGCCGATGGGCACGGTGGTGTCCATGGACAATGTGACTTTTTGTTCTTTCAGAGCGTCGGCCAGACGGGCGGTAAAAGCGGTCAGCCGGTCGCGGTCGGCAGTGTAGACGTTTTCGAAATCAATATTGACGCCGTCCAGATTGTACAGGCTGGCGTAGACTACCAGCTGGCGGATGACATTATCCTGGGCCTGGCTGTTTTGCAGCAGGTCACGGGTCAGATCCTCGTCGAAGCTGTTGGTGATCAATGCCCAGACCTTGTAGTTTTTATCATGAGCGTCCTGGACATAACGGGCATCGGCGTTGCTGGTGACGGTGCCGTCGCTGTCGGTGATGGCAAACCAGGTGGGCGATAAGACATTCAGGCCCTTAATCGGTTCTTCTTTTGCCAGATCAGGAGAATGCCGGTGGACATAGTCCCAGGCCAGATTAACCCTGCCGGCCAACCGGGCGCTGGTGCGAGGCTGGTTTAACATCGGCGCGGGAGAACCTTTGGGCAGCGTCAGCGGTTCCAGAATCAGCCGGGAGGTGGTTTTGCCGGTATTATCCTTGCTGTCTTTGTTTTTATCGCTGCCGGCCGGTACGGCAGACTCGGAAGTAAAACGCAGTCCCAGTAATGTTTCCAGGCCCCAGACGTTTATGTAGTCCCGGTTGTTAATGGTTTTGGTCAGGAAGTTCAGCTGGATGCCCGGTTGCAGCCATTCACTGGTTTTTGACGTTTCCAGCCGGAAATCCGGCTGAGAAATGTCCAGATAGGCCCGGCCGGATTCGCGGGTGATCCAGAACCGGGATTCAGGAGATTGTTCTTTGACGAGTTCTACCGGCAGCAGAATCTGGTAACGGCCGGTAATGGCGGTGCCAATGGAAACCAGCTTGCCGTCCGGCTGCCGCAGCATCAGTTGTTTTTCTGCCGGGACGGCTTCCGTGACGGTACGGGGGGGAACGGCGACCGGCGCCGTGGCTGGTACCGCCGGAAATTTAGCGGGAGCGGCGTGGATCGACGTTCCGGAAAACAGGAAGAAAATCAAAGTGAACAGCAGGGCAAATTTTTTGTGCATGGCAGCTGGGAAACCTCCTTAAAAAATGATACAGTTAATTCCCGGTGGAAATAAGAAAGGGTTTTATGACGGAATGGCGAATTATTTGACGCAGTGGTGCGTTGTTATTGCCACTCCTGCCAAACTTCCGGACGGTAGCCGACCGTCGCCTGGCGGCCGTTGCGGACAATCGGGGTCAGCAGCAGCGCCGGTGACTCCAACAGCGTTTTTTCCACATCGTGCAGCAGATATTTCAGGTTGCGTTTTTCATATTCCCGGCCCTGTTTGTCAATTAGGGCGTCATAGCTGCCGACGGCGGCTTTTACACTGGACAGTTCGCCTTTGCTCAGGCCTTTTTGTGACAGATCAATCAATTGAAACGGGATGCGGCGTTCTTTGAAATATCGTTCGGCTTTTTTTGTGTCCTGGCACTTTTTGGTACCGAAAATCTGGATGTTCATGGTGGTGACAAACCTTCTTTCTCCTGCATGGCAAGGAAGGGCAAACTCAGCATTGTCCTTGCCCGCACGGCGGAAAAACAGCGTTTTAACGAATTCATTATATCAGGAAATATCGAGGTGGGGAATATGAATATACGACAAAAGGGCGGAGCGCCGGGGATATTTTCACTGGCCATTCATGGTGGTGCCGGTGCGTTTGCGGCGTTAAAAGATGAAATGGAAATCGCTGCCTACCATCAGGGCCTGGAAATGGCGCTACGGACGGGACGGGACATTCTGGCGTCTGGCGGCAGCGCCTTGGACGCGGTGGAAGCCGCGGTGCTCAGCATGGAAGACAACCCGCTGTTCAATTGTGGTAAGGGGTCCGTGTTTAACAGTGAGGGGTTTCATGAAATGGACGCATCGATTATGGATGGCAATACGCTGGCCTGTGGCGCCGGCGCCGGACTAAAAACCGTCCGTAATCCCATTCGGTTGGCCCGGCGGGTCATGGAGCATTCGCCCCATGTATTTCTGGCCGGAGCCGGAGCGGAGGAATTTGCCCGGCTACAGGGGCTGGAACTGGTGGCGCCGGATTATTTTTCCGTGGAGAAACGCCGGGCGCAATGGCTGGAAGCCCGCCGCAACGACCAGATTCAGGTGGACCATGATTCGCCGGCGGTTCCGGAGAAAATGGGCACCGTGGGCGCGGTGGCCCGGGATTGTCAGGGCCGGTTAGCGGCGGCCACTTCCACCGGCGGCGTTACCAATAAAAAATTTGGCCGGGTGGGGGATTCGCCGGTGATCGGCGCCGGTAACTATGCCGACAGCCGGACCTGCGCTGTTTCCTGTACCGGCAAAGGCGAGGAATTTATCCGGATCGCGGCCGCGTTTGATGTCCATGCCCGGATGTGCTATCAAGGCGTGTCGTTACAGCAGGCGGCTGAGACCGTCATTCATGACTGTTTAAAAACAGGGGATGGCGGTTTGATCGCGGTAGGTCACGACGGAACGATGGCTTTGTCGTTTAATACCCGGGGAATGCTGCGGGGACAGACCGATCATACGGGACTTTTCCGGACGGATATCTTCTGACGATTATTTAGTAAGTAATCAAGATAAAAGAAGGAATCCCGAGAAATATCGGCGAAATAGACCTTGTTGACTTCTGCGCAGGAGAAAGTATGCCATTTTATTTATGGAGTAAGATAGATAGCCTGGCAAGTTCTAAAAGGCCGCGAATGGTAGCTGGAAGGGATAACCGGGTTTATCGCGGGGGGATGGCCGGAAGTGGTTGATACAGCTTGGGCGAATGGTTTCGGTTTTGGAGGAGGGCGTTTTGTGGATATCTTTTTGACCATCGTACAATTGTTTTGGAGTCTGGGGGTTAAGGAAACCTGGATGATCGTGATCCTATTTCTGGTTCCCTGGATTTTCATTATTTGGCAGGCCTATTTTTGGATTAATTACTTTGAAACCTATTCGGCCAACAAATTAAAGAATGAATACCAAGAAAGCCTGAAAATGCTGGCAGATAATCCGCGGAACAAACTGCTGCGGCAACAGGCGCTGATCGCCGGGCGGATGTACTACGGTTCGTTGCGGTCGGATGGCGTGCCCAATATGTATGACGAGATCACCGTTGACAAACATATCCGGGCGGCAGCCGGAGCGCCCAGCGCCGAGGAGTTTCAAATGCAGCAAAATTCGGCAGGATCGAGCCCCTCGTTTCAGTCCGACATGACGGACGCGGAGCTGGTGCAGGGAGCGCTGAGCTATATTCGCAAAACAGAACTTTAATATATGATCGCGCACCTTAACAGCAAGGTGCGCGATCATATATTCTGGATAACCATCACGGTTTGACCGACCGGCACGGCTCGTTTGCTGAAAATAGTCCTTGACTTTAATGAGGCCAATGAATATAATACTAATTGTTGTGACGGCATCTGCCGGTTCGTGACAAATGCGGCCCTGTGGTGTAGCGGTCTAACATGCCGCCCTGTCACGGCGGAGATCGACGGTTCAAATCCGTTCAGGGTCGCCATTTTATTATTTTTTTCCCGTGAAGAAACGGGCGCTTACGCCGCGGTAGCTCAGTCGGTAGAGCAGAGGACTGAAAATCCTCGTGTCGGCAGTTCGATTCTGCCCTGCGGCACCATTGTTTTCCCCGGATCCGCTGACAATGATAGCGGATCTTTTTGTCTTTCACAACAGTTGGTTTCGCAGGAAGAAAATTTTTTTCTGCAGAGCAGGAATTTAAGGAGCTGTGTCGAAATTCCTTCAGAGAAAATCTTTGTGAAAGTTATATCAAGACGGGATGAATTGGAGGGAGATGGTTACTATGCCTACTTGCGTTATTGGTCACTACTGTAACTGCCGCTACAATGAAGACGGCAAATGCACTGCTCCGGTAAAACCAACACCCAACGATGAGTGCGAAAATTATCAGGAATAGGCGATGACCCTGGCTGCTATTGCCCCATTGGGGCGATGGCTTTTTTCTTTTTTGTATTTGCGTGCGGTTTCCTACTAAATGTTGGGATAGCCAGTTTTCATGACTGGGAATGGATCAACATTTTTTAATACTATGGAAAACATTGAACCTGTTTTTCTTCATAGAGAGTGCGGCATTGCAATGCCGCAGGCGGTATGGCCGATAACGGCAGGATAAGTGTTGCGAAGGCGGGAGCCGGAAGGTATGATAAAAGCGTAGTGCGCGGGTGATCAGGCAACGTAACGCTGGCGGCGCGGCTGCGGACAGGAGGCACTCTAGGATGGCGTTGGAAAAAGAAAATGACGAACCGCGTCAGTGGCACTGGCGGATACGCCGGGCGGTATGGGTGCTGCCGGTGCTGCTGGTCCTGTTATTACCGGCACAGGCCTGGGCGGCGCTGATCGTTGTTGCCGAGCCGGGTACGAACCCGGTTCATCAGGCGATGGTGCAAAAAACGGTAAATCATTTTAATTCTATCTTGGGGCAAGACATGGGCGTTACCTTGGAAAAAGATGTCCGGATTTTCCTTTGTCCCACTCAGGATAGTTATCGACAGACATTGCAAAAGGAACTGGGACAAAATCCGGAAGCGGCAGCAAGAAATGCCAAAGTGACCGGGGGCTTTTCCAGCGCCCGGAGCCAGGCGGTGGTGCTAAATCTGGACGGAATTGGCTCCGGAGCCGGTCTGCGGACATACAAAACTGCCGCCCATGAATTGTTTCATCAGTTGCAGAATCAATTGGCCGGTGCCGATAAATCCCGGGGCTACTATTGGCTCAGCGAAGGAAGCGCCGACCTGATTGGGGCGGTGGTTGCGGAGCGCGTGGGTTACCAGAGCCTGGAGAAATGGAGTCTGGATCAGGTGAACACGCTGCGAAAATCGCCGGCTTACGCCTCACCCCGGGAAATGATGAATATTTCTCTGGAGCAGTGGACGACGCTGCTGGAAGGCCAAAAGCATCCCTATGAAGTGGCCGATTTGATGGTGCTTTATCTGCTGAAGCAAACCGGCCCCAGCGGCTACCGCAGCATTGGCGAGTACTATCGGCGGTTGGGACAGGGAATGGATAACGAGCAGGCATTTTTTCAGAGTTTTGGCTTGAGCTCGGTACAAATGGTCAATGGGTTTCAGGTTTGGCTGAAAAATCTATCAGCGTTACCGGCATCGGTGAGCATGGTGGAATTCGGTCCGGTAAGCCGGGAACAGGTGGAGGATGGAAAGTTAGCGGTGGCGTTAACGCGTCAGTTTTTGCAGGAGCAATGGGGCCACGATCTGATCAGTTCGCTGCGCCTGATTTTTACCGCCGATAAAAAATCTTATGCGGCGGCCATGGTGCGGGAATTTGGTGTCAGTCCCAATGACGCGGCAGTGAATGCCCAGGGGAGCGTCTGGCGATATAGCGGCGGCAGCATGATTTATGATTTGGGGTCGTTGCCGACCCGGGCGGAGCGGGTGTTTTCCGTTGCCGATGCGCTACTGAAAAAGTATTTTGGCGATCGGGTACCCACGGCCAGCGGTGCGTTGGAACGGCTGCCATGGCTGAAACGGGGGTTGGCGGATGCGACAGCGGTGCAAGTGGTTCAACGGAGCGGCGCCCGTACCGCAGTGAGTTACCAGAGTGCTTGGCTGGCGACGCTGAGCCGGCAGGCGGCGTATCCGGCGCTGGAACAACTGCAGGACGGCGCAGCCTGGGAACAGGCTCAGCGCCAGTACGGCACGGTGGCGGTGAACCGGGTTGCCGGCCTGGCCGGTCTGTATTTAATGGAAAAGTATGGACTGGCGGCGGTCAATCAGTGGTGCGACTGGGCCGCAAAAATTGGGCCGGAGGCGGCGTTTCAGCAGGTTTTTCGCTTGTCGTTGGCGGAGTTTGAAGCAGAATTCTCCCATTATTTATCGACGTATGCAAAGAAGAGTGCCTGACCGCTCTGGCTAAATCCGTGCAACGTGGAAAAACGATAAAGCCGCAGCGGCCGCTGCGGCTTTATCGTAACCGGGGTTCCCGGTTGTCTTCTGTTGTAAAGACAAACGGCGTTTACCGAAATTGTCTTTTGGCCAAAAGTCTGCAGGATTGGTAATACAGCATGCCTGTCCAAGCCAGGGCAAGCAAAACGGTACCCAATAATTCCTGTCCGCTCATTTCCCAGCACCTCCCAATCAAATATGAGGAAGGCGGGCACCCGTTCAGAATGAACTTCCCGGCGCAGCGGTAGCTGTCACCGGCCTGACATACCCTCCCATAGTACCAGAGAGCGGTTTGCCGGCATCACCGGGAAATGGTTCTCGTTGGTTGGCCGATTGCATACATTATACCATGGGCAAAAAAAAACACAATAGGTTGGCAGAAAAAACAGATAATGGTGTCGCGTGTGACGCGGTGGTGCAAAAATTCTGCAAACCGTTGAAAGTGGGCGACTAACGATATATACTGAAAACAGTGTGAATGGTCGGCGTTGCTTGCGGACACTGTTTCTGCATACAATATGAATACACGCAGCATTGGGAAAGTGCGGACAGCATTTCCCGACACTGAAACAGGGGGTCACTTTAAACGGTGGGAATGACCCTGGACAGAGAGGAGGAAATAAGATGCCGAAAGTTGTTGTGGCTGCGGATCGCTGCAAAAGCTGCGGTCTGTGTGTGGATGTTTGTCCGAAGACTATTCTGGCTATTGGGGACAAACCAAATTCCAAAGGCTATTACCCGGTAGCGGTGACGGATGAGGAAGAATGCCAGGGCTGCGGTCTTTGCGGACTGGTCTGTCCCGATCTGGTGCTGGAAGTGTACAAATAAGCCGAAACCTGTAATAAGGAGAGGAATGTGACGCGATGACAAAAGTTCTGATGAAAGGGAACGAATTTATTGCGGAAGCCGCAATCCGGGCGGGCTGTAATTTATTCTTCGGATACCCCATTACTCCGTCCACCGAAGTGGTGGAGTACCTGGCCAAACACTTTCCCAAGGCCGGCGGTACGGTGCTGCAGGCTGAGTGCGAGGTCAGCGCCATCAATATGTGCTGTGGGGCTGCCGCGGCCGGAAAACGGGTTATGACCGCTTCCTCCGGCCTGGGCATCAGCCTGAAGCAGGAGGGATTATCGCACGCGGCGGCCAATCAGCTGCCGATTGTGGTGGTTAATATCAGCCGGGCCGGCCCCGGGCTGGGTGGACTGGGAGCCAGCCAGGCCGACTATTTTCAGTCGACCAAAGGCGGCGGCCACGGGGATTATCGCCTGATTGTACTGGCGCCTTCCCGGGCCCAGGAAATGTACGATATGACTATGGAAGCTTTTGCCCTGGCGGATAAGCACCGTAATCCGGTGATGATCCTGGCGGAAGGATTTCTGGGACAGATGATGGAACCGGCCGAGCTCAAGGATCCGGCGCCGGCGGCGCTGCCGGCCAAGGACTGGACCGTGGGCCATTCCGCCGGACGCGCCAAACGTTTTATCGCCAGCTATGGTCTGACCAATGAACAATGTGAGGCCAATTGCCTGGTCTGGGAAGAAAAATACCGCAAGATCCGGGAGACGGAGCAGCGTTGGGAAGAATTTCATACCGAAGACGCCGAGTACCTGCTGGTGGGTTACGGCACCTGCGGCCGTATCGCCAAAAGCGTGGTGCTGAAAGCGCGGCAGCAGGGGCTGAAAGTGGGTCTGATCCGGCCGATTACCCTCTGGCCGTTTCCCGAAAAAGCTTTTGTTCCGTTCCGCAATAAGCTGAAAGGCGTGCTGACGGTGGAACTGAGCGCCGGACAGATGGTGGAGGATGTCAATCTGGCGCTGCAGTGCAGCGTGCCGTCTCATTTCTATGGACGTCAGGGCGGAGTGCTGCCCAGCGATAACGAACTGTTGGGGCAGATGCTGAAGGCGTTTCAGCTGAAGTTGCCGGAGGGAGTGTAAAGCATGAAAAAAGTATTTACGAAAACCAAGGGACTGACGGACCTTCCCTTTCACTATTGCCCCGGCTGTACGCACGGCATCATTCACCGGCTGGTGGGTGAGGTGCTGGAGGAGCTGGATATCATGGATACAACGGTGGGTGTCGCCTCCGTCGGCTGCTCGGCGTTTGCGATGGCTTATTTTAACTGTGATTTCGTGCAGGCACTGCATGGCCGGGCGGCAGCCGTCGCCAGCGGTGTCAAGCGGTCACTGCCGGATCATACAGTATTTACCTATCAGGGAGACGGCGACATGGCGGCCATCGGGACTTCCCATGCTTTTCACGCCGCCGCCCGGGGTGAAAAAATTACCGCTATCATGGTTAACAACGCCATTTACGGCATGACCGGCGGCCAGATGGCTCCCACCACGCTGGAAGGACAAAAAACCAGCACCAGCCCTTACGGGCGGGATTGTTCCCAGATGGGTTATCCCATCGATTTTCCCAAAGCGCTGGCAACCTTGCCGGGAGCCGTCTATGTGGCGGCGGTGTCCGTGGATTCGCCGAAAAATATCCTGAAGGCGAAACGGGCGCTGAAACGGGCCTTCCAGGTGCAACAGGCCGGGCTGGGATTTTCCCTGGTCAGTTTCCTGTCCACCTGTCCCACTAACTGGGGTCTGTCGCCGGTAGACAGCCTGCAGTGGTTGCGGGATCACATGATGCCGGTATATGAGATGGGCGAGATCAAAGTGACGGAAGAGGTGAAGGCGCTATGATGGACAAAATCGTACTGTCCGGTTTTGGCGGGCAGGGAGTGATGTTTGTCGGCAAAGTGCTGGCCTACGCCGGCTTGCTGGATGAGCGGGAAGTGTGCTGGATTCCGTCCTATGGACCGGAAATGCGCGGCGGTACTGCCAATTGCGCGGTCATCATCGCCGATGAGGAAATCTATTCTCCGGTGGTGGAACAGGCGGATTGCGGCATTGTGCTGAACCAGCCTTCCTATGACAAATTTCTGCCGCGGATCAAAGCCGGCGGGGCGCTGGTGGTCAACAGCTCCATCATTGACATGGCGGTTTCACGGGACGATATCACGATTCTGGCGGTTCCGGCCAGCGAAATTGCCAATTCGCTGGGCGCGCCCAATATTGCCAACATGGTTTGCCTAGGCGCGTTGCTGAGCAAATTACAACTGACCGATTACCGCAGCATTGAAAAAGCGATGGACGCGGTGGTCGGCAAGAAAAAGCCGGAATTATACGAAGTCAACCTGGCGGCTGTGAAAAAAGGCGGCGACTGCGCATAGGCAAAGGGTACGCTTGATTGTAGAAAATAAAGAAAAAACCTTCCGGCGGACATTGTCCGCCGGAAGGTTTTTTGCACTTAGGCAGCGGTTTCTTTCGCGCTTTTAGCGGATCCGGAAGCGAGCGGCCGACTGATTCAAACCGGCTGCCGTATCGTTGAGCGCGCCGGTCGCCCGGGAAATCTCGGCCAGCGCCTGGCTGACGTCCACTGTTCCTTTGGAAATGACCTGGGTTCCCGCCGCGCTTTCCTCGATAGTGGAAGCCACCGATTCGATCGCTTTATTAATTTCGCCCATTTCTTCGGACACCTGCCGCAATTTGTTGCCGATGTCGCCGGTGATGTTCAGGAAAGCGTCCGCATCTTTTTTGTATTGTTCACCGACGTTGACAAACGCGTCATAATCCTTGCGAACAGTGCCATTGATGAATTGCAGCAGTTCATTGCTATTTTCCACCAGGACGCCGATGGCTTCCTGGACTTTTTTCGTCAGATCCTGAATGCCGCCGACGGCTTTGGCCGACTCTTCCGCCAGTTTGCGGACCTCTTCCGCCACCACGGCAAAGCCGCGACCCTGTTCGCCGGCCCGGGCCGCTTCGATGGCGGCGTTCAGCGCCAGTAAATTGGTCTGCCCGGCGATGGAGGCAATGGAGGAGGCCATCTGGGAAATTTCATCAACGATCTTGGCGTCGGCAATGGCCTGCAATACCCGTCCGCTGATCTCATCATAGAGGTTTACTGCCGTTTGACGGGAATGATTGGCGCTTTGCTGCAGACTGAGCGCCTGTTGCTCCACCCCACGGGCCACTTCGTTGCCGGCCGCGGCGTTGTTGGCGATTTGGCTGAGGTTGGCGCCGACATTTTCCGAGGAGGCGGTAATTTCCTCGGCAGAAGCGGATACGCTTTCCAGGCCGGTGGCGACTTCGCCCGAGGAAAGGGCCACTTCATTGGACGTTTTCGCCGATCCCGCGGCGCTTTGGTTCAATTGGCCGGCGAACTGGTTGACCTGCTCGGAATTGGTCACAATTTGCCCCACCAGTTCGCGCAGATTCGCGGTCATTTGGTTGAAAGAGCGGGCCAATTGGCCCAGCTCATCCTGGGAATCGGCATTCAATGGCCGGACGGTTAAATTGCCCTGGGTGATTTCCGTGGCAAAAGCGGCCATTTCCAGCAACGGGCGGGTCATGCGCCGGGCAGTGATCCATACCACCAGACTGCTGACGAGCATGACCAGAAAAATAGCGATGGCAATCGAGGTGACCATTTTGTTGACCGGAGCAAAAAATTCATCTTCATTGATCACAATGGCTACGCCCCAGCCGGTAACCGGCACCGGATCATAAAAAGCGATTTTTTTGTCACCGTTGAAAACATAGCGGTAAATGCCCTGTTCACCGGAGAGGAGACGCCGGCCCAGCTCCTTGATGGTCGGATCTTCAAAGTCTTTGGTAATGTTTTTCTGCATGACAAAATCCTTGTTGGGATGCTGAATAAACGTGCCGTCTTTAGCGACCATCACACCATAACCGGATTTGCCAAATTTCAGATTGGCGCAGATCTTTTGCACGGCCTGTAGCGTGACACCGGCGCCAATTAAGCCCTGGGGCCGGTTTTGTTCATCTTTAATGGGCGCCACTAAAAAAATCGTGGGCAGGTTGGTGGAGCGGGAAATCAGCGGCGGCGTGATTTGCGGCGGGCCGCCATTCATAATCGATTGGAAGTAGTCGCGGTTTTTAATGTCACCGGCGTTAATGCTGGTGCCGTTGCCAGACTTTATAATAGTGTGAAAGACGCCGTTGCGGTCGGAAGCGTAGATATCGGTGAAGGTTGTCGGGTATTTTTCCTGCAGGTAGAGGAAGCGGGCGGTGTTCATAGCGTCAGTTGTCGCGTAGTCGGTGTTGACCACCTTGGCCGCCGGAGTGGCGGCGATGGTTTCCGGTTCGATCAGGTGAGATTGCAGCCAGGTATTGATGCTATTGGCGGTTTCTGAGGTGGTGGCGGCCATGCTGCGGCTCAGTTCCTCTTCGACAATGGCTTTGATGCCCAGGTAAGAATACACACCAATGGCCAACAGTCCGGCAATAATTACGGGCATAATGGAAAGCAGCATCTTTTTCTGATAGGAGAGGTTTCTGAACATCACAGTCACTCCTTTACAAAATTTGATGACTCTAAAGAATAGATTAGCGAAATAATGAAGGAATCCTGCTGAAGAGAGTCGGAAAAATCAATGTATTCAGAATTTGTTTTGCAAAAAGTTCCGATATAATTCCGACTCTGTTCAGACTTTTGTCAAAAAGATAGTTTATACTGAAATCAAATCTAAGGAGGTGCACGAACAATGAAAAAAACAATTGCGTTGATTATGGCAGGATTACTGGTACTGGCGGTGGGAACCGCCGTGATTGCAGCGGAGCCGGCCAAGGCCCCAATGGGCATGAATGGCATGAATTGTCCCGGCGGCCATAAAATGATGCAGCTGACGGATGAGCAGCGCCAGGAAATGTTGCCGTTGATGAATCAAATGATGGAGATTAAAAAACAAATGCTGGCCAAGCAAGTGGCCTGGGGCAATCTGACCCAGGAACAGGCGGATCAGATGATCGCTCATATGCAGGACCGGATGGCTAAAGGTCCCGGCGCTGGACCGATGATGGGCGGCCCGGGTAAAATGCATGGTGGTCACGGCGGTTTTGGCGGTCAGGGACAGACCCCGCCCTGCCTGGGACAGCAAGCCCCCGATAAAACCGAGTAACCGGTAACGGGAAACGAAAAGGCCAGATTCGGCAAGCGCCGGCTGGCCTTTTCCGTCCGTCAGGGGTACAATGGATATAAATGCAGTGAGGTTTGGCGTCCGTCACGGTGTTGCGGACCGCGGGCAGGGAGGACGTATGAAACTGAATTTGCAGCGAAAAATGCTGCTCAACTTTATGCTGGTGATCGTGCTGGTGTTGGCGGGAGTGCTGACGGGACTGTCGTTTTTGATCCGGGATTATTTTATGCAGAGCAAGCAGCAGGAACTGTTGCAAAAGGGTCAGGAATTGTCCCGGACGCTGCAGGCGTATTATGAAGGGCGGATTGACCGGAGTCAGCTGACTGGTTTTCTTGACAGCGTGGATCATTTGTTGGATGCCCGCGTCTGGGCGCTGGATACTCAGGGACAGTTGCTGGCCATGTCCACTCCGGGGCCCCGTCAGATGATGGGCGGACATGGTCCCGGACATATGGGACATGGCCGTCGTGGCGGCCCGGTGATGGCGCCGGAAAACGGGAATGGCCCACCAGCTCTGCTGGCCGGAGTTCATCGTATGGCCGGTGAGATGTGTCCGGTGTTTCAAGGGCAGATCTGGCAGCAGGTGCTGGACCATCCGTATTATGGCGAGAAGATGATGGCGGTGGGGGTGCCGGTGTTTGGCAGTGACGGCAAGGTGCTGGGCGGTGTTTTACTGAATGCGCCGGTGACCGGCATTGACGACGTCATGGAACGAATTTTTTATCATATCTTGCTGGCGGGAGTGTTGGGTGCTCTGGCGGCAATTTTTGTGGTTAACCGCCTGGCCGGCGGAATTGTCCGACCGCTGAAAACGATGCAGGAAGCCGCCGGGACTATGGCCCGGGGACAGTATGACGTCCGGGTGCCGGCCAGCGAGCGCGACGAAGTGGGGCAACTGGGCGGGGCGCTAAATTCTTTGGCCCGCGATCTGGCCGGGTTTGTGGAACGGGCGGAAAAAACCGAAAAAATCCGCCGGGATTTTGTGGCCAACGTTTCCCATGAATTGCGCACGCCGATTACCGTAATCCGGGGTTATAGCGAGGCTATGCTGGACGGCATTGTTCAGGAACCGGAACTGCAGGAAAAATATCATCGGCTGATCGGCGCCGAAACCGTTCGTCTGGAGCGTTTAGTCAAGGATTTGCTGGATTTGAGCCGCCTGCAGTCACCGGAAGTGCCGATGGAGATGGAAGAGGTTCCGCTGGGTGAGCTGGCTGCCGGCGTGGTGATGATGCTGCAGCCGCGGGCCCGGGAGAAAGGGTTGGAGCTGATCTGGACCGGCGAGGAGGATTTGCCACCGGTTTGGGGTAACGGCGACCGTCTGACCCAGCTGTTTTTAATCTTGCTGGATAATGCCATGAATCATACCGCCAGTGGTGGGCAGGTAGTTCTGGCGGCGGTGCGGGAACCGCGGCAGGAGAACGGAGAATTGCTGGTCAGCGTCTCCGATACCGGCGACGGCATTCCGGCAGAAGATTTACCGTATATCTGGGAGCGGTTTTACAAAGTCGACAAGTCCCATGCCCGCACGAAAGCCGGCATGGGGCTGGGGCTTTCGCTGGCCCGGGAAATTATCGACCGGCATGGCTTCCGGGTGGAGGTGAAGAGTGAACCGGGGCAGGGAACGGTATTTCTGTTGCGGTTTCCCACTGAAAAAAATTCTGCAAGGCAAGACGGAGGTCAAACATCATGAGGCAAAAAACAATATTGATAGCCGATGACGATCCGCAAATCCGGGAACTGCTGAATTTGTATTTCAGTAAGGAAGATTTTGCCGTGATCGAAGCGGCGGATGGCAAAGAGGCGCTGGAAAAAGCGGGGCAGGCCCAGTTGGTGATTCTGGATATTATGATGCCGGTGATGGATGGTTTGGAAGTGTGTCGCGAATTGCGTCGGACCTCGCAGGTTCCCGTTATTATGCTGACGGCCCGGATGGAGGATGAAGACCGGATTCTCGGGCTGGAACTGGGGGCCGACGATTACATGGGCAAACCTTTTAATCCCCGGGAACTGGTGGCCCGGGTCAAGGCGGTGCTGCGGCGGACAACGGAAGGTGCGCCAGCCGGCGGGGAAGTGTTGCGGTTGCCGGAGCTGGTGATTGACATGGCCGGCTATACCGTGACCGCGTTTGGGCAGGAAGTGCTGCTCACTTCGCGGGAAATTGAACTGTTCTACCACCTGGCCTCGCATCCGGGCCGGGTATACACACGGGAACAACTGCTGGAATCGGTTTGGGGTTATGATTATTGCGGCGACACCGGTACGGTGGATACCCATATCAAACGTTTGCGGCAAAAAATCAGCGCCGGCGGCGATGGCGCCTGGAGTATCAAGACCGTCTGGGGAGTGGGTTATAAATTTGAATTAAAGAAACCATGATTCCGCCAGGCGGTATTTTCGGTTATAATAAAAATAAGCGGCGGCGGACCTTGTTGGTGATCGCCTGCGGCAACTATTCATAAAACCATAGGGGAGGCAATTCATGACAACCTATACCACACAAGGCGTTTGTGCCAAAGAAATCAATTTTGACGTTCAGAACGGCCGGCTGAAAAACGTCCGTTTCCACGGGGGCTGCCCGGGCAATCTGCAGGCCATCAGTATTTTATTGGAGGATATGCCGGTGGGCGATGTCATCGGCAAGTTTCGCGGCAACATTTGTCAAAACGGAACGTCTTGTACCGACCAACTGGCCCGGGCGCTGGAAAAATATCAAAACAATACCAGCGCGTAAAGGAGCCGTGGGCAACATCTCGGCAATAGGGGAGGGATGAACGATGCGAGCGAGAAAGACAGTGGCAGGATTACTGGCGGCGGGTCTGATGCTGACGGCACCAATGCCGGCGCTGGCCATGGGTGACGTGGAAAAGACCTTACTGGGCGGACTGATTTATATGACCGTGGCAAAAAGCTATCTGAATGAACAGCACCTGAACGGTCAGGCGGAGACGCTGGCAGAATCCCAAAAAGCCACCGGCGTTTCCCATGATCCGGCTGCCAATCAGCTGCTGGAGCGGATTTCATCCCGGTTGACGCCGGCAGTGGGGGCGCCGAAGGTGCCCTTTGTTTTTTATGTCAATCCCCGCAAAGATTTTAATGCATCCTGCGGTTTGAGTAACGTGGTTACCGTCAACATCGGCACCTTCGACGCCATGAACTGGAACGAAGACGAGTCGGCGATGGTGGTGGCGCACGAAATGGCTCACGGGATGGGCAACCACGTGATGAAAAACTATAATAAGACGCTGGGACTGAATTTACTGTACGCGCTGTACGCGTCGAAAAACCGCAACGAACTGTCCTGGCTGATGGGACTGTCGGCCACCCGGATGATCACGGCCAAGGCGTATGTTTTACCGGATGAATGGGAAGCAGATAATAACGGCTACGGCTATTTCGTCGCCGCCGGCTATAATCCCGGCGCACCGGCGGCCTCTTTCATCCGGGTGAAGGCAAAGTACGGCGATGCCGGTCGCAACTTTCTCGGCGAGTTGATTCAACCCAATGACCACCCGACCAACAGCCAGCGCATCGAAAATTTCAGTAAAAAGATGACCGAATACAGTGGCGGCCGGGTCAACGTCGCCGGCGCCGCGGTACGGATCAAAGGCCAGGATTTTTTGACGGCGCAGGCCGGTGACGGGCAACTTCCGGACGAACGGGCTTATTTAATCGCCGGTCAGCTGTCACGTTACTTTCATGACCGCCCCGGCGGGAGCGGCAATGCCTGGGTGAATGAAGCCGGCCAGGTGATGATTGAAGACTATCCGGTACTGACGCCGGCGTCCGGCGAACCGGCCGCCGGGGAACTGGCGGAGCGCTTGCAGGAATTAATACGGCGTCCGTAGAAGATCGGATGGACAGTGTAGAGGATCAGCGTTTGCCGTTTACGGCCAATGCGGGTCCTCTATTTAGAAGCGCTGGAAGCAGGCTGGCCCTAAGTGATTAAGTGTACCGGAAAATATAGGAACGGCCGGCTCGACAAGCGGAAAATGCAGGGTTAAGGGCCATAGGAGGAAACGGGTTGCGCATCGTATTTATATCACCTTACCGGGATTTGTCCCGGTTGGGGCAAACTATTGCCAAAGAATTGAACATTGACCTGGAAACCTACGAAGGCTCCATGGAACAGGCGGTCACGATCATCAGTAATTTAAAAGGTCCGAAAGTGGACGCGTTCATCAGCCGGCGGGGAACGGCGGCTTTTATCAGCGCTCACACCGAAGCACCGGTCGTCATGCTCGACACCGGGCCGATGGATATCCTGGCCAGTTGCCTGGAAGCACGTCATGTGTCCCGCAATATCGTAGTGACTTCCTATGAGCCGGTGGGGAGCTTGGAACTGCTGGAAGCGGCACTGGACGTCTCCCTTACGAATATTACGGTCAGCAGTCTGCAGGATCTGAAAAAAAAGATCAGCGACATGGGTTTCGACGGTGATTATTGCGTTGTCGGAGGCTGGCCGTCCGTTTCCTTTGCCCGGGAAGCCGGCCGGGAGGGGATCATTTTGCGGACAAGCCCGGAAAGCGTTCGGGAGGCACTGATCCGGGCCCGTGACATTGCAAAGCTGCGTCGGGAAGAAAAGGCAAAGGCCTTCCGCCTAAAGGCCATTATGGAATCCGTCTATGACGGAATTTTGGCGGTGGATGAAAATGGCCGGGTGGAAGTGTTTAACCGTTCAGCGGAGAAAATATTGGGATTCTCGGCGGAGACTGTTGTCGGCAAAGATGCAAACGTAGTCATCCGAGGTTCACGAATGGACCAGGTGCTCCGGACAATGCAGCCGGAAATTGGTGAAATCCAGGTGATTGGCGATGTAAAAGTACTGACAAACCGTATTCCTGTGCTGGATGGCGATGCGGTGATCGGTGCGGTGGCGACTTTTCAGGACATGGATGGCGTGGTGCTGGCGGAACGTGCTGTTCGAAAAGAATTAACGGGAGGGCAGTTTCGCGCCAAATTTTTGCTGGACGACATCGTCAGTGTGTCGCCGGTAATGCAGGAGAGGAAAAGTTTGGCGGAAAGCTTTGCTTCTTCAGAACTGACCGTCCTGATTTATGGTCCGTCGGGAACCGGCAAAGAACTGTTTGCTCAGGGCATTCACAACGCCAGCCGGCGCGCGTCCCAACCGTTTGTCGCGGTGAATTGCGGCGCCTTGCCGCCGGCGCTGCTGGAGAGCGAACTGTTCGGTTACGAAGAAGGGGCCTTTACCGGCGCCCGGCGCAAAGGAAAGCATGGTCTGTTTGAATTGGCTCATGGGGGTACGATTTTTCTCGATGAGGTGGACAGCCTGCCGCTGGAGCTGCAGGGGCGCCTGCTGCGGGTGCTGCAGGAACGGGAAGTATTGCGGGTTGGCGGCGAATCGATTATTGCGGTGGATATCCGGGTCATTTCCGCCACCAATACGCCACCCCGGCAATTACTGAAAGAAAATAGGCTTAGGGCGGATTTGTTTTATCGGTTGAACGTGCTGTACATGGAATTGCCACCGTTGGCTGAACGTCTGGAAGATATTCCGGTTTTATGCCGGGCGTTTCTGCCGGAAGGCTTCCTTGACGCGGCGGAATGGTTCCAGGATATTCTACCGTTGCTGGAGCGCTACTCCTGGCCGGGAAATGTGCGGGAACTCTACAACTTTGCCCAGCGGATGCTGTTTTATCGCCGTCAGTACCGGCGGGAAGATGTGCGAACCTTGCTGCAGGTGATAGCACCGAGTATTCTGGAAGAACTTCATGCGCCCCTTTCCCGTCCGGGCAATTTGCGCGGGGAGCTGGCTTTCGAAGAAATGGAACGGATCACGAACACGATAAAAACCGCTGGCAGCGTAAAAAAAGCGGCTCAATGCCTGGGAATCAGCGAATCTACTTTGTGGCGTAAAATACGAAAACACCGTGAAGTCCAGCAGGACGTTTTGCTTCCGAAATGAGAGAAAATCCTGTCAATGACTGACAGAATCACTGTCAAAATTGACAGGATTTCGTTTTTTAAAAGAAAAAAGCAAGAAAAAAACGCCGATCATTTATTTTGCTGATGAGGCGAAACCCTTGATATCACTGGCCGAAGTCGGATCGACGCACTGCACTGTATAAAAACATGTATGATTGGCACGAAAGATGCATGATATTATTTTTTAGAAGCGTGCTGTTGCCGAAAGGTGCTGTTGTTGGTACAGCCGGTGAAAATAAGGCGAGTGAGGTAAAAAAATGGTTGCCATGCAGTTGGGAAAAACGGATTTTTTGAGAATTTTACGGGAAGAAGTCAAGCCGGCAACCGGTTGTACCGAACCGGCAGCGGTCGCTTTTGTTGCGGCGAAGGCTGCCGCACTGGCGGAGGGAACCATTCGGGAAATCGAAGTGACGGTCAGCAAAAATATCTATAAGAATGCATTTGCGGTAACAATACCGGGTACGAATCTTTGCGGGGTACAAATGTCGGCGGCCATTGGCGCGCGAATCAGGCAGCCGGAAAAAGGGCTGGAAATTTTTGATGGTGTGGATCCGGCGATTGTCCAGGCGGCGATGGCTTTAGTCAGGGAAAAGAGAGTACAGGTCATTATCGAGGATCAAAACCAGTTTCTGATTCGGGTTTGTATTGCCACCGAGCAGGAAACCACCGTGGCGGAGGTGCAGAAATCGCACACCAACATTACCCGGCTGGAACGGGACGGTCAGGTGCTGTTTCAGGCGGAAGTGGAAAATACGGGCAGCATTGCTGAGCTGCCGGTAGATTTGAAAGAGTGCAGACTGGAAGACTTTTTACAGGTCGTTGCGCTGCTGCAGGCGGATGAAATTTCTTTCATGTATGATGGTATTGAGATGAACCGGAAAATTGCCGACATTGGGATGGCAAGCATTGCCGGTCTGGATGTGGGCAAGAATTATAAAATTCTGATGGACAAGGGTATTTTGCAAAACGATATCGTCAATCGAACGAAGATGATGATTGCGGCCGCCTGTGATGCCCGGATGGGGGGTATAAAAGTCCCGGTCATGAGTACTACCGGCAGTGGCAATCAAGGAATTGTGGCGATACTGACAGTGGCTATGGTGGCGCAATCCATGCAAACGGACCGGGTCACGACCTGCCGGGCCGTCGCTCTCAGCCATCTTGTAGCGGCGTATGTGAAGCAGAATATGGGTAAACTGATGCCCATCTGCGGTTGTGCAATTGCCGCCGGCATTGGGGCGACCGCGGCGATCACTTGGCTGCTTGGCGGTACGCAGACGCAAATCGAAGGTGCTATCAAAAATATTGTGGGAAATCTTATGGGGATGATTTGTGATGGAGCGAAAGGCGGTTGTTCGCTTAAACTGGCGACATCCGCCGGCGAGGCGATTACGGCGGCTTATCTGGCGATGGAAGGGAGCATGGTCTCCGACGTGGAAGGAGTGGTCGCCTCGTCTCTTTCCGATATGGTCAGTAATATGCTGCAGGTATGCAACAGCGGTATGACCGGTGTGGACAGCGCCTTGCTGGAAATCATGAAAGAGAAAAGAATCCACGAGGTTGTACCGGCCTAACATGGCAACGAGCCAGGCTGAGCTGCCGTGGCCGTTACTTTCTGCGAAGTTTGGCGGCCTTGTAAACAAAAGAACCCTGTCAATGTTGACAGAAACACTATCAAAAGTGAGAGTGTTTCTGTCTTTTTTTATACCAGAGCGGAAACAGAGACGTGAGGAGCAGGATATTTTTATCAACTCTTCCGTGCCCTGAGAAAAGGGGGGTGGATCCATATAAGGATGGGTTTGAGTGGTATGTTTTCTTTTCGCCAAGTGTCGTTTGGCACGATACGTGCGTATGAATATTTTGAAATCATACTACTATTCTGATTGGCGGAGGGAGATACACGGTGAACAAGACAGAACGAATTCAGGCAGCAATTAAAGGAAATGAGGTCGACTCATTGCCCTATGGGTTTTGGACACATTTACCGGGCCTCGATTTAGATCCCGTAAAACTGGCGGACGCAACGTATGAGTTTTATAATAAGTATGACATTGACTTTGTCAAAACCATGAACAACGGAATGTATCCTGTGGAAAGCTGGGGCTGTGAGGCGGATTTTTCCGGAATATTGAACGGTGGTGTGGCCAAATTGGTCAGCACGCCCATCAACTGCCTGGAAGACTGGAAGAAGATCCAGCCGGTCGATATTGGAGCGGGCAGCCACGCCCGGGAACTGACCTCGCTGGGATTGCTGCTGAAAAAGATAAATCAGGAAGCGCCGATACTCTTTACTGTGTTCAGCCCGCTGACGATCGCCGACAAGCTGTCAAACAACAAAGTAATTGAGCACATCCGGCAAGGTGGCGGCGAATTGATCCATCAGGCCCTGGCAGCCATCACTCAGACTACGGCGAAATTGGCGGCGCGTGCCGTGGACATGGGCGCCGCGGGAGTCTTCTTTGCCAGCCAGATGAGTTGCTACGACATTATCCCGGACAGCGTATACGGTGAGTATGGAAAAAAATATGATGTGGCCGTTTTGGAAGCCGCCGGCGCGGGCTGGTTCAATACGATTCACGCCCACGGCAACAACATTATTTTTCAGCTGCTGCGGGACTATCCGGTGGACGTGTTCAACTGGCACGCCTGGGAAACTTTGCCCGGCATCGAGGAAGCCCGGGATATGACCGGCAAATGCCTGATGGGTGGCCTGAAACGCGGCGATATCACCGCCGGCAACAAAAATGAAATCAGTGCGCAAATTTATCATTGCGTCAAGTTGCTGATGAAGAAAAAACACATCCTGACGCCGGGCTGTGTGATGCGCTATCCACTGGATGAGGCCATGCTGATGTACGTCAAAGAAACCAAGGACATTGTCGAGAAAACATTAAAAGAAAATGGGGAATGAAAGTGTTGGAAGCTAGGCACTATATCCAGGAACGCTGCCGGAAACTGCAGCGGTTTATGGAGGAGAAACAGCTTGACGTGGTGATCGTGACCCGACCGGAGAATGTGTATTATCTTAGCCGCTTTAACCCTATCCTGAACAGTCACCCCGCGTTTGTGGCCGTGTTTCGCGAAGGGGAAAACTGCCTGCTGGTGCACAGCATCCGCTGTGATCACGCAAAAACGGAGAGTGCGGCCGGCAATGTCGAATTGTACGGCAAATGGGGCGATCACGCCAGTCTGGCACTGGAGCCGGTGGACGCGCTGAAAAAAGTGATTTCTTCCCGTGTCGGGGAAAAAATAAATTGGGCGCTTGAAATGGACTATGTGTCCGTCAGCCTGTACAGCAAACTGTGCAAGACACTGGAAACGCCGGCTATGGCGGATATTGCCCCGTTCCTGAGCCGTCAAAAGCTGGTGAAGGATGAGCTGGAGGTGGAAAAGATTCGTCGGGCGGCGGCGCTGGCCGATGAAGGAACCCGGACCACCATTGCGCATCTGCGTAAAGGTCGCAGTGAAGCCGAAGCCTGCACGGAAGGCCAGTATGCTATGCGGCAAATGTGGCACCAACATTTCCCGGATGAGGAAGTGGCCGGCTTTGGGTCTTCCGAAGGCGGCGTGCTGGACGCACTGCATTGCTGGTGCCTGACCGGACCCCGAATCGCTTACGGCTGCGATTGCCCCATTCATTATGTGCCGCAGCCCGGAGAACTGGTTTTACCCATGACTTGGGCAAAAATCAGCGGCTATTACGCCGAGAATGAGAGAACCCTGTACGTCGTCGAGCTGGATGCGTTTAAGCAGCAGGCGTTTGCCACCGTCTTGGAAGCGAGACGCCAGGTGCTGGATGCGCTGAGGCCCGGTGTGAGCTTTGATCGCCTGTACGCGGCCGCAGCCTCTGTGTTTGACCAAAACGGGTTTGCGGCGTTAAAACCGGGGCGGGTGGGTCACGGGATCGGTTTGTCGGCTCATGAATTTCCTTCGCTGGCCCCGGGCAATGAGATGGTGCTGGAGCCGGGAATGGTTTTTACGGTGGAGCCAGGACTGATGTCACGGCAATGGGGCGGGGTAAGGATTTCGGATACCGTTCTGGTCACCCGGCAGGGTTACGAACAGATTACCCAATCGGAGAGCGGCATGCTCAGAATATAAACGCTGAATGGCAGATGGAAACTACAGGCGGATGGGGGTTTGGAAAAACTGCAGCAATAGCTTTTGAACAGGATTTACGGCCCAGGGATAATGGATGATTACTGTGAAGGAAAGGACGAGTTGAAAGATGGTAAATAAGGTAGGACTCAGCGGAGCCATTTTTGTATTGATTGTATCATCAGTTTTTGTATATTCATCGCTTGATCTGCCCTATGCGAGTGAGATCGGACCGGGGCCGGGTTTTTGGCCAATGTGGCTGTCTGGACTGTTGATTCCGTTATCGCTGGCGTATCTGTATTCTGCCGCTAAAGGAACCGATGCGGCGGAAAAGGCGCCGGACAAAAAGGCGGGAATGGACATGATCTTTATTTTGGGCAGTATGAGCCTGTATGTTATCTTGCTCCCGTTTCTGGGATTTAATCTGAGCAGCATCTTCTTTTTGTTTGCGTTTTTGCGGAAGGGTTACAGCTGGCACAAAAGTTTAGGTATTTCCGTGGCGGTGGCAGTGTCATTATTCTTTTTATTCACCGAAGGATTTACAACACCGCTGCCGGTGAATACCTGGGGATTTTAAAGGAGTGAGATGATATGGAAAACTTTGGTTTACTGATGCAGGGATTTGCCGCGGCCCTGACGCCGATGAACTTTCTCTTTTGTCTGCTTGGCGTAACGGTGGGACAATTTGTCGGCGTACTGCCCGGACTTGGCCCGGTGGCAGGGACCGCCATGCTGATTCCGCTGACTTATGGTCTGGACCCCATTCCTTCAATCATTCTGCTGTCGGGGATCTTTTACGGGGCCATGTATGGCGGGACCATTACCTCGGTTCTGATCAATGTTCCCGGAGAAGGGGCCTCGGTTATCACCTGCATTGACGGCTATCAAATGGCCAAGCAGGGGCGGGCGGGACATGCGCTGGGTGTAGCCGCTATCGGTTCCTTTGTCGGCGGTATTGTCGCTGTCCTGAGCCTCACTTTTTTAGGACCGTCGCTGGCAAAATATGCGATGCAATTCGGGCCGCCGGAATTTTTCAGCCTGATGTTGTTTGGTTTGCTGCTGCTGGTGGGGTTGATAGGAAAATCCATTATTAAAGGGATGATTGCGGCCATCATCGGCATGCTGCTGGCGCTGGTCGGACAGGACCCCGGCACCGGTGCGGAGCGGTTTTTGTTCGGGCAGCTGGAATTGCTGGGCGGGATCGACTTTGTTGTTTTGGCCATTGGCCTTTTCGGCCTGTCGGAAATTTTGTCCAACACGGAAGAAAATATGGAACTGAACCGGCCCGAAAAAATTGGCAGTTTGATACCGCCGCGATCGGAATGGAAAGCTTCGCTGATGGCCATCCTCCGGGGGACCGGCATCGGCGGCATCTTGGGGCTGATTCCCGGGACCAGTGCGTCCATCGCTTCATTGATGTCCTATTCGCTGGAGAGAAAAGTTTCGAAGAGCCCGGACCGTTTTGGTAAAGGGGCCATTGAAGGAGTGGCGGGACCGGAAACCGCCAATAACTCTTACGCCGGAGCGGCGTTGATTCCATTGTTTACCCTGGGAATTCCCGATTCGCCGACCATTGCCGTGCTGTTGGGAGCGTTCATCATGCATGGCCTGACTCCGGGGCCGTTGCTGTATCAAAAAAATCCCGATTTTATCTGGGCGGTTATCGCCAGTATGTTTATCGGTAATTTCCTGCTGTTGGTCATGAACATGCCATTGGCGAAATACTGGGCAAGAATTGCGCTGATTCCGTATAAGTTGTTGTTCCCGATTATCCTTTTGGTTTGTATGGTGGGTGTGTATAGCGTAAACATGAGCCTCTGGGATATTGGCCTGACCATTGCGTTTGGTGCCATTGGCTATTGTATGAAAAAATGGAAATTACCCAGTGCGGCGCTGATTTTATCCTTTGTACTGGGTAAGAAAATCGAATTTGCCCTGGTCCAGACCCTTGCCGGATCGGAAAACGGTATTCTCGTGTTGTTCCAGCGCCCTGTGTCCGCCACCTTGCTAACTCTGTGCGGAATTATTCTGGCGTTTGGACTTTACACCACGATCATGAATAAATACCGGGATTATTTGGCCACTGACGAAACGGCCTAAAGGAGGAACCGCAAAAACACAAATGGGTTCAGTGAAAATCAGTACAAAGCAAAAATAAGGGGGTTACGAACATGAAGCGCAAATGGACAGCATGGGTTGTTTCGGCATTACTGGTCGCGGGTGTCGCACTGGCCGGCTGCGGGCAACAGAAAGCAGCCGGTGACAAAGGAGATGGAGAAAAGGCGGTTGCCGGATACCCCAAAAAACCCATTATGGCGATTGTGGCCTTTCCGGCTGGTGGGGGTACGGACATTGTTGCCCGGTCGATTTTGAAAACGGCGGAAAAATATACCAAACAGGGCTTTGTGGTTGACAATAAACCCGGCGCCGGCGGTGCTATCGGTTTTACCGCATTGGCCGGAGCGCCCAAGGATGGTTATACCATTGGCTTACTTAACGCGCCGACGCTGGTACTGGCGCCGATTCAACTGGGTGATAAAGTAAAATACAAATTGGACGACTTCGTGCCGATTGCCAATTTTGTGACGGATCCCGGTGTGTTTGTCGTGGCGGCGGATAGTCCGTTTCAAACGTTGAAGGACTTTATTGATTATGCCAAAGCGAATCCTAATAGTGTGAAACTGGGTTATGGCGGACCGGGAACGTCGGAAGCGCTGGCGCTGCGGTCGCTGGAACAGACCAATGACCTTAAAATTCGCAAAGTGCCTTACGAGGGTACGGGGCCACAGCTGACTTCCCTGATGGGGAAAAATATCGACATCATGATCGCCAACGCGTCGGAAATATATCCGCAATATGAGGCCAAACAAATTCGGGTGCTGTCCATTGGTTCCGAGAAACGGATTGATATGTATCCAGAAGTACCGACGTATAAAGAATCCGGCTTTGACTATGTGCAGGTGGCGATGCGGGGACTGGGAGCGCCGAAAGGGATGGATCCCCGACAAATACAGGTACTGGCCGATGCGATGAAAAAAGCATATGACGACCCGGAATTTAAGAAACACGCCCAGGATTTGCATTTGCCGCTGGACTATATGGGTCCGGATGATTTTAAGAAAGAACTGCAGCGTCAGGATACTTTCTATCGGGCGGAATTTGCCAAAAGCCCCTGGTGACTGGCGAATAGAAATGAGATCTTTAACGCGGTGTAAGTCATAAAATTGCTTCTCTTTAAAGATATAAATCGGGGCTGTGTTGAGAAGGGTAAGAATCCTTCAACACAGCCCCTTTTGATTTTTGCCTGGAGGTTTTTTGTCCGGCATTGCGGCTGCCTGGCGTCGCTTTTTGCATCGCTGGTCGGCAAAGGATGGCAGCGGAGCGCCACCGTCTCTTACAATACAGTCAATATAATGATCCCGTCAAACGGTTGATCCGGGTGACGGCAAATAAGAGAGGGGCGGATTCGTTTGGCCAATGCATTTGAGACCTGGGGGAAGAAATACGGATTATTGCTGGCGATATTGACCGGGGTAGCTGTATGGCTGCTGCCGACGCCGGCGGGCATGACCCTAACCCAGCATAAACTGCTGTCCATTTTTAGCGGCGCTGTGGTGGCCTGGATTACCATCGGGATAAATTTTGCCGTCAGTACCTTTGCCATTATTGTACTTTTATATTTCTGGGTGGGGAATCCGGAAGGAAAAATGAATAAAGTCGGGGAATTGATCCGCAATGCCGATTTCGCGGTGGGCGGCTTTGCGTCTTCGTCTCTGTGGCTGCTGGTGACCGGCTTTGTTATTTCCATTGCCATGACCAAGTCCGGCGTGGCCCGTAGATTGGCGTTGCACATGATGCGAATTCTGGGGAAAACGCCGGCGGGAGCGATATTTGCCTCGATGCTGGCCAACTTTGTCATTGCACCGCTGACTCCCTCCAACACCGCCCGGGCGGCGGCCATGCTGCCGGTTTTGGAAGGAATCGCTGCCGCTTATCGCGCGGAACCGGGAAAAAGCAATTTTGGCAGGGCGCTGTTTTTAACATCCACCTTTACCACCAACATCACCGGTGCGGCTTTTTTGACCGGTACCATACCCAATCCGGTGGCCGTGGGCATGATCGCCGCCGCCGCCGGCGCGTCAGTGATGACCACCTGGAGTTATTGGGCGATGGCGGCGCTGCCGACCAATATCATCATTCTGATTGCCGCCGGCTGGCTGACGCTGAAAATGTATCCGCCGGAAGTCAAAGCCTTGCCGGGCGGTATCGGCTATATCCGGAAAGAACTGGACGCCATGGGGCCGATGAGCCGGCGGGAAATGAAATCTATCGGTTATTTTGTCCTGGCGCTGGCGTTATGGTCCACCGATGCTCTGCACCATCTGAATTCCACCATGATTGCCTTTCTGGTTTCCCTGCTAATTTTTTTACCCCGGGTGGGCGTGTTGGAGTGGAAAGAGACGGAAAAGTCGCTGCCCTGGGAATTATTCGTTTATTTCGGCGGCGTTTTGACGCTGAGCAATGCGCTGATGAGCACTAAAGCGTTTGAATGGCTGATCAAAACGACGCTGACCGGACTGGGCCTCGATGGTATGGCCATGATGCCGCTGCTGATCCTGCTGATCGGCTTCAGTATCTTTAGTCATGTGATCTGGTCTACGACCACCGCCATGGCTGGGGTGATGATCCCCATTTATATTGGCCTGGCGCAGGCGCTGGGCTTTAACGTGGTGGGATTTGTGCTGCCGCTGGCCATCATGATGGCGTATGCCCTGTTTTTACCCTTTAACACCATGGGAAATATTATCATGTTCGGCGCCGGTTATTATACGGTGGCGGAACAGATTCGATCCTCTTTGCTGCTGGGATTGATCGTCTGGATTTTGTGGGTTGTCACTGCCTTTACCTGGTGGAAGGTGATCGGCCTGCTGTAATCCCGGAATCAATAAACGAAGCGGAGGAGATGGAATCATGTTGCAATTACCGGAAATGTACAGACTGGTGCGGGAGTTTCCCCGGCCCCGCCTGCAGGATATTGAAACGACGGTGGTTCGGGAGCTGGAACGCCTGCAACTGAGAGAAAAAATAGTGCCGGGGGCCCGTATCGGCATTACCGCCGGCAGCCGGGGGATACAAAACCTGCCGGAGATACTGCGGCATACGGCAGCGTATATTCGTCAACGGGGCGGTATTCCCTGCCTGTTGGCGGCGATGGGCAGCCACGGCGGCGGTACGGCGGCGGGACAGCAGGAAATGCTGGACGGACTGGGGATAACTGCAGCAAGCACCGGCGCGCCGGTTGTCACCTGTGCGGACTGTGAAGAAATTGGCCGGACCGGGTCCGGATTGCCGGTATACATGGTCAAATCAGCCCGGGAAGTCGATGGGATTCTGGTGGTGAACCGGGTCAAAACCCATACCTCCTTCAAAGGACTGGTGGAGAGCGGCCTGGTGAAAAAACTGGTGGTCGGACTGGGCGGGCCCAAAGGCGCCCGGCAATTTCACAGTTTCGGCCCGGCAGAGTTGTCCCGCCTGTTGCTGGAAATGGGTACCGTCATTTTGGAACGTTGCCAGGTTCTGGGCGGTTTGGCCATTCTGGAAAATGCCTACGAAGAGACGGCGGATATCCGGGGCGTGACCGCCGCCGGACTGATCGATGAAGAAAGCCGGCTGCTGGAGTACTCCAAGTCGCTGATGCCTTCATTGCCGGTGGAGAATCTCGATTTACTGATTATTCAGGAGATGGGTAAAAATTTCAGCGGTACTGGTATCGATACCAACATTGTCGGGCGTTGCCGCATCCAGGGGGTGGCGGAGCCGGAAAGCCCGGCGATACAGCGAATTGCGGTGCTGGATTTGTCGGAGGAATCTCACGGCAACGCCACCGGCATCGGACTGGCCGATTTTGTGACCCGGCGGCTGGTGGAGAAAATGGACCGCCATGCCACTTACCTGAATTGCCTGACCAGCACTTTCGTTGTCCGGGCGGCCATCCCGATGTATTTTGACAGCGAGGAAAAACTGCTGGCCGCGGCATTGTCCAGTCTGGGAGGAATGGCAACGGAAACACTGCGGATTGCCATCATTCCCAATACCCTGTTTTTGGCGGAAAGTTATGTCTCTGCCGCAGTGGCTGCTCAATTACGGGGCCGGTCGGGCCTGTCCGTGTCTGCGGCGGCGGAAAATATCCGCTTTGACGGGGAGGGAAATATCACGCTGCGCGTGGAATAATGCGGGGAAATGACCATGCCGTTTAATCAGGTGTTATTGTTGGATATTGTTCAAAATGTGGCGCTCATGGGCATACTGGCGTATTTACTGACCCGTTTGCCCGCCATTCGCCGGACGCTGCATCATTCGCAATACCGTCTCCGGGACCGTCTGGTCCTGGTGGCGGTATTTGGCGCATTTTCTGCGCTGGGTAACTGGCTGGGAATTCCGGTACTGGAGTCCATGGCCAATACCCGGATTGTCGGGCCGGTGGCCGGTGGGCTGCTCGGCGGGCCGCTGGTCGGACTGGGAGCCGGCATTGCCGGGGCCATTCCCCGGTATTTTATGGGCGGGTTCACTATGTGGGCCTCCGTATTGGCCAACGTCATCGCCGGGGCTGTCGCCGGACTCATTTATCACCGGCTGGGAGCTCACCGGATCAATGTGCGGGTGGCGCTGCTCACCGGATTGGGCTGTGAAATGTTGCTAAAAGTGTTGGTGCTGGCCCTGTCCCATCCCTTTGAAAAAGCATGGGCGCTGGAAAAAATCATTGCCGTGCCGACCGTTGTCGCCAATTCGCTGGCGGTGGGACTGTTTGTCTACATTGTCAAAGATGTTTTTCTGGAACAGCAGAAAGCCCGGGTGCAGTCGGCACAGCAGGTGCTGGATGTGATTCAGCGGGCCAGCGATCTTTTTCTGTCAGGCTTTAACGAAAAAAATGCCCGTCAGGTGGCGCAAATTATTTATGAAGAAACCGGCGCCACCGCCGTGGCACTGACGGATGTTGACAAAGTGTTGGCTTTTGTCGGGGAAGGGGCTGATCACCATATTGCCGGTGCTCCCATCGTGACCGCCGCCACCAAACAGGCGATCAGCGACGGCCGTACGGTGATCGTCAACGACCGGACCGGCATCGGCTGTCCTCATCCCGGCTGCCCGCTGGCGGCGGTGGTGGATGCGCCGCTGGTGGTGGGCGGACAATTGGCCGGTACGCTGAAGCTGTACAAAACATCCCGTGAGATCATCAGCCATTATGAGGCGGAGCTGATTCAGGGCATCGCTGTTTTTCTCAGTTTTCAGCTGTCCCAGCGCAAACTGGAGGAACAGCGGGCTTTGCTGGCCCGGACGGAATACAGCATGCTGAAGGCCCAGGTAAATCCGCATTTTTTGTTTAACACATTAGGCGCCATCCGGGTGCTGGTGCGTTCCGATCCGGATCTGGCCCGGGCTCTGATCAAGGATTTGGCCGTGTTTTTGCGCGGGTCTTTGAACCGGGAGCAGGAGATGGCGTCAGTGCAACAGGAGCTGGAGGTGGCGGAACGATATTTTCGGATTGAAAAAACCCGCTTTGGTGAGCATATCCGGCTGGCGGTTGATATTCCGGAACCCTTGCTGCGTCACCAGACTCCCGCGTTTACACTGCAGCCGCTGGTGGAAAATGCGGTACGTCATGGCGCCGGCGGCAGCGAAAAACCGGTCATTGTCAGGATAAGCGCCTGGGAAACAGCATTAGATGGGTTTTGCCTGGCGGTGGAAGACAACGGGCGGGGAATGGACGAAGAACGGCTGTGGCAGTTGCGGCAGGAGTCAGAAGCCGCGGTGCAATCCGGCGGGATCGGGATTTATAATGTGGACCGCCGGATCAAAATGTTGTGCGGTCCGGCTTATGGAGTTACACTGGAAAGTAAGCTTGGATCGGGAACACGGGCGCTTATCCGCTTGCCGGCAGGGAGGAAACCGTATGCAGATGAAAATTTTGATCGCTGATGATGAGGAACTGATCGGAAATGAACTTAAAGACATTCTGACGGGACATTGCCGTCAAGCGGAGGTCGTTTTTTGCCGCAGCGGTGTGGCGGCGTTGCGGGAGCTGGAAAGGGAAAATTTTGATCTGGTGTTTTTGGACATTCAGATGCCGGGCGTTACCGGCTTGGATGTGGCCCGGATCTGGGCTGAAAAAAATGAGCCGCCGTTGGTGGTTTTTGTCACGGCGTACAGTGAATTTGCGGTGGATGCGTTTGCCGTCAACGCCCTGGATTATGTGTTGAAACCGTTCGATGAGGGAGATATTGAACGGGTGCTGACCAAAGCGGCGCGCCGGCTGGCTGCCCGGCCGGACCCGTGCGCCGGCGAGACCGCAAAAGTGAAAATGAACTGTGTGCACCGAATCACCGTGGAGGGAAAAGACGGGCTGGAAGTGCTGGAAAGTGCCGGTATTCTGCTTATCCAGGCCAAAAACCGTCTGGTGTATGTTCATGCCGTTAACGGTGAACAATATCTTTCCCGGCTGTCGCTGCAGGAATATGAGACCCGCCTGGATCCGGCGGTGTTTTATCGTTGCCACCGGAATTTTATTGTCAACGTCGGCAGAATCCAGCGAATGACCGCCTGGTTTAACCGCGGCTACATTCTGATGTTAAAAGACGCCCGGGGTGTGCAGATTCCGGTGAGCCGCCATTATGTCAAAGGACTGAAAGAATACATTGATTTTTAAAAAATGATGGGCGTTGCTAAATTGTGTACTAGGAGGAATTCGGGGCGTGAACTGCGAAATAAGAGGAACACTCTGAAACTAGGGGAACCAAGAACGGCGTTCTTTTCCGGGTAGCGGAAACCCACGCCAGAAGTATGTTTCCGGGAAAGAGGCAGATCTTTGACCATTACCGAATTGATAATGGGTATTTTAAACAACGTTGCCATCATCGGTATCGCGGCCTACCTGGCCACCCGGATACCGGCCATCCGCCGTACCGTGCTCCATTCCCGTTACACACAGAAGGATAAATTGCTGCTGGGAATGCTGTTTGGCGCGTTTTCGATGCTGGGAAATTATATGAGCATTCCGGTTTTCGGCGCCCTGGCCAATCACCGGATTGCCGGGGCGGTGGCCGGCGGGCTGCTGGGCGGAAGAATGGTGGGGGTGTGTGCCGGAATTCTGGGAGCCATTCCCCGTTATTATATGGGTGGATATACCGCGGAAGCGGCGGTGCTGTCCAATGTGGTCGTCGGCTATGTCAGCGGCTGGATCGGCGAGCGTTGGGGAGCGGGAAATATCGACTGGAAGCGGGCAATGGGTGCTACAATACTGGGAGAAGCGATTTTAAAGACGATGATCCTGACGATGTCCAAACCCTTTGAGGTTGCCTGGCAGTTGGAGAGTTTGATCGCCATACCCACGACGCTGGCCAACTCCTTTGCCGTGGTGCTGTTTGTCGGCATTATCCGGGATGTGTTCAACGAACAGGAAAAGGCACAGGCGCTGTCGGCTCAGAAATCGCTGCGGATGATCCGGCAGGCCAGTGATTTGTTGCAAAACGGATTGAATTCCGAATCCGCCAGCGCGGTAGCCCGGGTGATTCTTCGGGAAACCGGGGCGGCAGCGGTGGCGGTAACCGATGCTGACCGGGTACTGGCGTTTGTGGGCGAGGGTTCGGACCATCATGTGGCCGGGGAACCGATTGTCACCGCCGTGACCCGGCAGGTGCTCCGGGAACGTCAGACGGTGGTGGTCAGTGACCGCCGTTCGATCGGTTGTCCCTATCCTCATTGCCCGTTGTCGGCGGTGATTGATGCACCGTTGATTGTTGGCAATGAACTGCTAGGAACGGTTAAATTGTACAAAATCAATGCGGAGAGCGTTTCCCTGTTTGAGACCGAGCTGATTCAGGGAATCGCCGATTTCTTCAGTCTGCTGTTGGCCCGTCAGAAGCTGGAAGCGCAGCAGCGCTTGTTGCTGCAGACGGAATACGGAAGGCTGAAAGCGCAGGTGAATCCGCATTTTTTTTTCAATACATTAGGGACCATTCAGGCGCTGGTCCAGACGGAACCCCAGGTGGCCAGCGCCCTGATCAAGGATATGGCCGGCTTTTTCCGCCGGATTCTAAAGCGGGGCGGAGAATTTATTCCGCTGGGCGAAGAACTGGAAACGGTGCGCAATTATCTGCGGATTGAACAGGCCCGCTTTGGTGACCGGATCCGGGTGGTGTGGCAGGTTCCGGAGGAAATGCTGACCCATCCGGTGCCGACCTTTTCGCTGCAGCCGCTGGTGGAAAATGCCGTGCGCCATGGACTGAGCCTGAAAAAAGGCGGGGGTGAGATCCGTATTCTTGTCTGGCGGGAGGATGCCGCGTTGCTGATCCGGGTGGAAGATGACGGCGTCGGCATGTCGGCGGAAAAGGTTCGTGAAGTGATGGAGACCGATGACTGCGTTCGTTCCGCCGGCGCCGGAATTGGATTGGTCAACGTGCGGCAGCGGATCAGAAAAGTCTACGGGGAAACCTTTGGGCTGGTACTGGAAAGCCAGTGGGAAAGAGGAACGGTGGTGACGCTGCGGCTGCCGTGGCAGCGACTGCGGGAGGGCGTTTTGTGAAAACATTAAAAGCGGTAGTGGTGGATGACGAGCCGGTGATGGCCCGCTTGCTGGAGCGCTTGTTGGCGAGGCATGCCGATATTTGCGTGGCCGGAACGGCTCATGACGGGGATGAGGCGTTGCAGCTGATCGCGGTGGAAAAACCGGATATTGTTTTTTTGGATATTCAGATGCCAGGGAAAAACGGCATGGAGGTGGCGGCGGTACTGGATCGGGACACAGACGGACCGATGGTGGTTTTTGTCACGGCTCACGATGAATTTGCCATGCGGGCCTTTGCCGTCAATGCGCTGGATTATGTACTGAAGCCCTTTGATGAGGAAGATGTGGACCGGGTGCTGCGCAAACTTCGTAAAAACCGCCTGCGGGCCGTCCGGGAACTGGCCGGAGAGCCGCCGGCGCCAAAACCGGCAACGGCCGCCAGCCGCTGGCCACGCAAGGTTGGGATTCCTGTGGAGGATAAGATGGTTATTGTGCCGGTTCAGGAGATTCAGTACATTTGCGCGGAAGACCGGATGGTGTTTGTGCACATGCAGGACGGGGAATGTTATCCGGTGAAACAGACGTTGCAGGAATGGGAGCGAAAGTTGAATCCGGATCAGTTTTTGCGCTGTCACCGGAATTTTATCGTGAATATGGAACAGGTCATGCAAGTGTCTCCCTGGTTCAACCGGGGTTGTCTGCTGACCTTGCATGGTGACGGGCGGGTGGAAATACCGGTCAGTCGCGTGAACGTCAAACGACTGGAAGAATATATGGACTTGTAGAACCTTTTGAACCCTGCCGGGGTTCTTTTTTTTGTCCGCCCGTCCCGGGTTTTGGCGCGCCGGGGGAAAGATTTGTGCGATTGATTCTGATTTGTGCAACAACAGGTAAAGGAATGAATATAATCGAAGATAAAGCAAAATAGAATAAAGGAGTGGATGGAGTGTCGCTAAAAAAATGGCTGTCGTTGGGATTGGCCTGTCTTTGTCTGGCGGCGATTGTCTGGGGTACACCGGAAATAGCAGGGCTGAAGGCGGCGGGAAAAGCTTCGCTGGGGGTAGCGGTATTTGCCATTATTATTTGGGTGACGCAAGCGGTGGAGGATGCGGTCAGCGGTTTGCTGATTGTTTTTTTGCTGGCGGTTCTCGGTGCAACCAGTTTGACCAATGCGTTAAACGGGTATGCCAATACCTCACTGTGGTTGATCGTAATCGGATTTATCATGGCCGGCTGTATGGAAAAATCCGGATTGTCCAAACGGATTGCGCTGCTGCTGGTGAACGCGGCCAGCGGTTCCGCCGACAAAATTTACTGGGCGGTGGCCGCCGTTATGGCGGTGATGAGTTTTCTGGTGCCGTCGATTACGGCGCGGACACTGCTGATGCTGCCGATTATCCTGGGTATCGGTCAGGCCTTTAAGGCCCGCTCGGGGGAAAGCAACATTGTTAAAGCCCTGATGTTCATCGTCGCTATGAGCGGCACCATCATGAGCATCGGTATTTTGACCGCCCATGTCGGTAATCCGATTACGGCGGGATTGATTGAAAGTGCCACTCACCAAACCATTTCCTGGTCGGAATGGTTCCGGGTCGGTGGTCCGCCGGCGTTTGTGCTGGCGGCAATATCGGTTTTGGTGATTCGCTGGATGTGGCCGCCGGAGATTAAGGAACTGGGGGAAGGACAGCAATATATTCAGAAGGAATTGACGGCTATGGGCCAGCTGAACCGGGGAGAAATCTACACACTGGCAGTTTTCCTGCTGACCCTGGCGCTGTGGGCCACCGATTCGCTGCACAAAGTCAACGTGATGCTGGTGGGAATGGTATCGGTCATTTTGTTGCTGTGGCCGGGCTGCGGCGTGATGTCCTGGAAAGAAGCCCAGCAAAAAGTGCCCTGGAATATTTTCGTACTGTATGGCGCCGGCTTGTCTATGGGAACGGCACTGGTTTCATCGGGCGCCGCCAAATGGCTGGCGGGCGTGATGCTGGGACCGATTGCCCCGCTGCCTCATACCACCCAGATGATCATGCTGATCTGGGCGGCTACGGCGCTGCAGGTGTTTTTTACCGGCGGCGGACCGAAAACCACAGCACTGACACCGATTGTCATTGCCCATGCTGTCGCGATTGGCGCGGATCCGCTGACCTTTGCGCTGATCCTGGGCATGAACATGCAGCATCAGTACCTTTTGCCGGTTAGCAATATGCCCAACGCGGTGGCGATGGGTACCGGTCATATCAGCAGTACGGAGCTGATTCGGACCGGCGCGGTGATCAGCGTTCTGGCCGCAGGCTTCATGAGCCTGATGGTGCTGACTTACTGGCAATGGATCGGCGTTGTAAAGTGAAGACTGGCGGTTCACACGTCCGAAGGATTGGCGCGCTGGTGGCCGGATTTGATCCCGTTGTCATGAATCGGGTTACAGGCTGGAACCGTTTGCGTATAATTTCCGTAGGTACCGGATGAACCCGGTGGATGATAAGGAAACAGGGGTTGGGATAAAGGGAGGGGTTTTGTTGGTAACAGAAAGGAATGATGCGGCGGCGGTCACCGCGGCGCAGCCGGACAATGTGGCGGCGGTGCGGCTGATCGTAAAGCAGTCCGGACAGGCGGGAGAACGGGTGAATCCTTACCGGCTGGTTGCAGGCGGACGCAGAATCAGCCTGGCGGCACTGAACCGGATCATAGAAATTGATACGGCCAATCTGGTGGCGCAGGTGGAGCCGGGAGTCACCCTGGGAACATTGAATGAAGCTTTAAGGCAACAGGGGCTGCGGTTTGTCCCGGGGGATACCCCCGTGTACCGCCATAAAACCCTGGGAGAATTTTTTTACGAAGGCTGCTCTAATTTATCCGGGGTAAAATACGGCTTTGCCAAGCATTTTCTGATGGGCTCCGAAGTGGTGTTGCCTTCGGGAGAACTGCTGAGCACGGGTGGCAAAACCGTAAAGAACGTTACCGGCTATGATTTTACCCGGTTTTTTAACGCGCCTTACGCCGATTTGGGCATCACCGTGAAGTTTTTGCTGAAACTGTTGCCGCTGCCGGAGGCATGCCACCGCCGGCTGGTGTCCCTGGCGTTGCCGGCGGATGCCTTTACTCTGGCCGGTCAACTGCGGGCGGAAAAAATCGTGCCATCGGTACTGGTCTGGAGCAGCGGACAATCCCGGAAACTGACCGGCGATCCGGCGGCAGACAGAGACTGGCTTTGGCTGGAACTGGACGGTGTGGCCGAGGAAGTGGCCGCACTGGAACAGCGGCTGGATTCCCTGCTGGCGGAAAGGCAGGGCGTCACCGTAGCTGCCGGTAACGCCCTGGAAGCAGTTCTGGGACCATTGATTCAGGGATATTCGGCAGAGGCCGCGGCGCTGACAGATGAACTGAAATTGCCGTTGACGGCACAGCCGGCCTTTGTGGAAGAAGTAAAAACAATGGCCGAAATCAACCGTGTCAAGATGGGCGTGTTCGGGCAAATTGGCGAAGGAAAACTTCATCTGGCGCTTTCCGCCTGGGGTGATGACGAACATCGCTTTATCCGGGACGTGTTGGCGGCAACGGTTCGCCACGGAGGCTGGAGCGCCGGAAAATACCGACGACTGTATTCCGGCGATGAAGCCGGTCCGCTGGACTTCCTGGAAAAACGCCTCAGGAAACTGCTGGACCCGGATGCGGTGCTGAGCAGCGGCAGGGAGGGACAATAATGGAGTCATCAAAAGAAGCGTGGCAGCAACAACTGGTCAAGTGCATTCGCTGCGGCACCTGCCGCTCGGTTTGCCCGGTATTTCAGGCGGTGGACAATGAAAACACCACGGCCCGGGGAAAAGTGAAAATGATTGAGGCGGTTAGTGAGGGAAAACTGGAACTGACGCCGGAGTTACAGGAAAGAATGGGAAAATGTCTGTTGTGCAAAGCCTGCGCCACCGGCTGTCCCTCCGGAGTAAAAACCGACGAGCTGTTTTTAAGCGCCCGGCAGGCCCTGGTAGAGAAAAACGGTTTGCCGCTGCTGAAAAAACTAGCTTTTACCGGATTAACCTATCGGAAGCTTTTCGATACCGGCCTGCGTCTGGGTGCCGTCTTCCAGGATATAATGTTTAAAGATGCCCCGGGCGGGAGGGGAAAACAGGCGCGCTTTCCGTTACCGGGTGCCGGGCTGAACGCGCGCCGGATTATTCCGCCGCTGGCCCCAACGCCGCTGCGGCGTCAGCTGCCGGCCATAAATCCGGTGGAAAAGCCCCAGGCCCGGGTGGCGTTTTTTGCCGGCTGTATGCTGAACTATATTTATCCGCAGGCCGGTCGGGCCATTGTCGATCTTTTGCGGATCAACGGCGTGGAGGTGGTGATTCCTCCCGGACAGTGCTGTTGCGGCACGCCGGCGTTTACCTCCGGTGATTACGAAACCGGACGCTATCTGGCGGCAAAAAATATTGAGGCGCTGGAACCGGGCGGTTATGACGCGGTCATCACCGGTTGCGCCTCCTGTGGTGCCGCCCTGAAACACGAGTACGGGCAGATTCTGGAGGACGGTCTGCTGAAAGACCGCTGGCGGAAACTAACGGAAAAAGTGTTTGACATATCTCAGTTTCTGGTGAAACTGGATTATCGCCGCCACCTTCGTTCCCTGCCGTTGAAAGTGACTTACCATGATCCCTGCCATCTGGTGCGCGGGATGAATGTGGCGAAAGAACCGCGGGAATTGTTGAAAGCCGTCCCCGGTCTGGAATTTTTGGAAATGAAGGACGCCAATCGCTGCTGCGGCGCCGGTGGTACTTTCAGCATGGTGTACTATGACCTGTCGCGTCAGATCAATGATCAGAAGCTGGACAACGCCGCCGCGACAGGAGCGGCGGTGCTTGCGACAGGGTGCTCGGCCTGCCGGATGCATATTAACGATGGATTGCAGCAACGGGGCGGTTCCCTGCAGGTGATGCATACCGCCGAATTGCTGGCGCAGGCCTGCGGCATTCCCCAGGAGGTGGTCAAATGAAGCAGAATACAGCATTGGTTGCCGCGTTGCGGCAGGCGGTGGGAGACAATTTTGTGCTGGACCGGCTGGAAGACCGGATTTGTTATTCCTTCGACGCCACCTTCAAAGACGGGTTGCCGGACGTAGTGGTGAAACCGGCTTCCTCCGCTGAAGTGGCGGCAGTGGTCAAAATTGCCAATGACTATGGCGTTCCGGTCACCCCCCGGGGCGCAGCCACCGGCCTTTCCGGAGGGGCGGTACCGCTGCAGGGCGGAATTTCCCTGGTACTGACCCGGTTGAATCAGATTATTCGCATTGACGCGGCGAACCGGGTGGCGGTGGTGGAAACCGGGGTGGTTACCGAGAATCTGGTTAACGCCGTAAACCGGGCCGGTCTTTTTTATCCGCCGGATCCGGCCAGCGCCAAGACTTCGACGATCGGCGGCAACATCGCCGAATGCGCCGGCGGTCCCCGGGGCGTTAAGTACGGCATCACCCGGGATTATGTACTGGGCCTGGAAGTGGTACTGCCCAACGGGGAGATTATCCATACCGGCAATGGGGTTGACAGCGAAATGGCCGGTCCCGACTGGACCATGCTGCTGGTGGGATCGGAAGGAACTCTGGGCATTGTCACCAAAATTTGGCTGCGACTGGTGGAAAAGCCGGCCGCCAAGCAAACGCTGCTGAGTATTTTCAGCAGCATTGACGACGCCGCCACCACCGTCAGCAAACTGATGGCCTCGGGAACCATCCCCACCACGCTGGAAATCATGGATAACCTGACGATCCGGGCAGTGGAGGAATACTTGCACATCGGTCTGCCGGTGACGGCGGAAGCTATTTTGCTGATTGAAGTGGACGGCTCAGCGGCGGCGGTGGCGAAACAGTCACTCCATGTGGCCGAGGTTTGCCGGCAATGCGGCGCCGGTGACGTGAAAATTGCCGCCACCCCGGAAGAAATGGAGCAGCTTTGGAAAGCGCGGCGGGCCATTTCTCCCGCCTGCGGCAAGATCAACCCCACCAAAATTTCTGAGGACGCCACGGTACCCCGCAGCCAGATCCCGGCCATGGTGCGCAAAGTGAAGGAAATTGCCGATAAACACCGCCTAAAAATGGTGATTTTTGGCCATGCCGGCGACGGCAATCTGCATCCCAACATTTTGACCAACAAACATGACACCGCGGAAATGGAACGCGTGGACGCCGCTGTGGCCGAGCTGTTCCGGGCGGCGCTGGAACTGGGGGGCACGCTGTCGGGAGAGCATGGCATCGGATACATGAAAGCACCGTTTCTAAAATGGGAAACGGGCGAAACCGGCTTTGACGCCGGGAAAAAGGTGAAAGCGGCGGTGGATCCGGATGGCCTGATGAATCCGGGCAAGCTGTTTGACGTGCAGCAATAAACCAAAAGGCAAAAAATCACTCCCAGCTATATTTCACCATATAACTGGGAGCGAAGTCGGCCTTGGCTTTTACGCCGGTTCTTTTAATAGTCAATAGGACGCTGCCTGCGGCTAAAAATACCAGCGCACATTATTGCCATGATAATCGTTTTTGGGGTTCCGGTAAGTGATGACCAGAATCAGGTCGTTGGCATTGAGATTATAATCGGTGTTCTTGAACAGGGACAGCAGATATTTGTCGGAAATGGCGAACAGGATTCCGTCGCCGCTATACCAGCCGTTGCCGGGATAAGCGTAATAGCCGTTATCACCGTACGGAACATTCGTGCTGTATTTCCAGGTACTGCTGCTATACGGTGGCTGCAGGGTAGCCTGCGCGCTTTTCTGGCCGCTCATAGAAAATTTGACGGAAAAATTATAGGCGGTATCGCTGACGATCGAAACCGGCACCGTTGACGAGCAATAATCGGGAAACATGTCTTTGTGACTGTTGCTTTTCCAGGTGGTGAGGTTGAGGGTCCCCGGTACCAGCGCGGTTGTATTGGTTTTGGGCGTTCCGGTTGAGTTTCCCGGCGGATAGACATGACCGTAAGGGAATTCGCTGCCCAGGTTGTGGTCGGAACCCTCCGCCGCTTCGCTGCCGATTTGCACGTTACTGCCGGTCAGATTGATCAGGCTGAAAGTCCAGGTCCAGTCTCCCGCTCCCGGTTGATCAAGAATGATGCCGGGACTTGTCGAATCACAGCCTGCCCAGGCCGCCGGGGAAGCGACGGCCAGCGTCATGACAAAAAACAGAAGGGCGGCGGTTCGCCGTGCTATTTTCATAGTTCCACGCTCCTTTTCATCCATCATTTGCGCACCGGTCCATGGTGCACCGGCGACGTGTTAGTTTGGGGCTGCGAGAGGGTGTGCTTTTCCGGTGTTTCAACAAGCTGTGCGGCATGTTTTTCCAATGCTTCGGCAAACCGCAACAGGAAGGCTTCCTGTTCGTGGCTCAGGGCTTTCTTCTGCCAAATCGTTTTGTATGCTTCGTCAAACATCGCGCGATCGCTGCTGCTCAGCGTACGGCGCAGTTTAACAAATTCTATTTGCCCTTTGCGTCCTTCCCGCTGCAGTTGCTGAGTGATCATATAGGCGGCGGGACTGGCCTGTGCCGATACCGGAGTCAGTAATTCCATGGCCTGTGTCCAGTTATCAATAGTAACCAGCACGACAAATATCGCCGGCAAATGCCCGTCCAGTTTTCCGTCATCCGGTGACACTTCCCGCTGCACGGCTACCGCTGAGATGATATAAGCCTGCGGGCAGCCGGTTGCCGTAGGCTGCTGCGAATAAAGACCGGCGTAGGGAGCGGCGTCCGAAGCGTCGGTTGTAGTACAGGGGTCGGCGTTATGAATGCCGGGATAGCCATTGGTAAGACTATTGCCCGGTGGGAGCACGTAAGCGCTGAAATAGGCTTGGTTGGAATCTCCGTCATGCTCTTCAAGCTCTTTGGCATCAGACGATAAGCTGGCCGCGCTGAGCAAATAGCCAAGTATGGCGGTGGGGCTGGGGTCTTCAATATTACTGATCACTTGGTCGAGGAGTATGGCGCCGTCGACAACGGTACTGAAAAAGGCGCTTTTCAGGCTGTTTTGTTCTTGCTTCACCCGGTTGAAATCCAAGTGGACCGTGATATCGCCGCTCGTGACGCCATTGTAGCAGTCGGCTGCCGGATAGTTGCTGAGTACTTGCTTCATGGTATAGTCGATACTTACGTCAGCGAAAACATCACTCTTGTCATAGCCTTTATTAAGCGCAGTATCCAACCAGGAAACAACGAAAGAAGCCCCGGATTGCCGTGGAATTGTGTACGGAATGCCGGAGGGACTAAAGACGCCGGAATTTTGTTGCGTATAGCCGTCCTGCGGGTGCCACGGGCCATTGTCACCATAATAATAGTTTGCAAAACCGTTCCGGGCCATTTGCATGTCAAACGGAGTGGTATTAAGGATATGGACAACGACCGTACTTCTGTTTTTCACGTTCCAGACAAGATTCGGCGCGTGCGGATAGAGCGGTCCGGTCGTCTTATCGGCGTAAGCCGGCGCGGCGGCGGTCAGGGCGAAAAAAATGGAGAATATCAGGGAACCAAGCGCTTTTTTGCTGCCTATTCTCATACCTAGTCACTTCCTTTTTATGTTTTAGTTTTATCGGCAACTACGGTCCACCGGCTAAATGGTTCCGGTATTTTTTCTGCCTACCACCTCCTACTCATCGTCGAGTATGGCCTGCGCCAGATTTTCCAGCGAAAATACCGGTCGCGCTCTGGCGGAAAAAACGGTGATTGAATCACGCCCCGAGTCAATGCCGATCAGCCTCACTCCGGGAATATTACGCAGAATGGCGGCGATGACCGCTTCCTCGACGGCGCGCATTTCAAAGATGACGGCGTGGGGATGAAGCATTTTGATTTCCCAGACGGACTCCGCCAGCGAGATTGGCAGCCGCCTTACCCGGAAGCCTTTTAAGGTTTTCAGACTTGTTTCGATGCCGGTCAGGACCGGACCGGAGCCGCATATTCCCACTTCCACGCATTGTTTCAACAGAATCAGCGTCCTTCCCCAGCGAATATACGTCTGCTCTGAACAACATTATAGCAAAATATTTCCATCCGGATACCTCCTTTTGGTATAGCCGGAAAAAAAGAAAAAGTAGAGCCAGTCACTGTATTTGCGGATAGTGATGACTATACTTTTGTACAGGCCCGGAATGCAAAGCGGCTATTTAGCGGCCGGTCCGTTTTTCACCAAACCCTGACGAAGCGCGTGCGTGATCAGTTGTGTCCGGTTTCCCAACTGCAGTTTGGCAAGAATTTCCTTGACATGGTACTTGACCGTGGATTCCTTCAGGTTCAGACGGGCGGCAATCTCCTTATAGGTCATACCTTCGACCAGCATTTGCAAAAGATCGGTTTGCCGTTCCGTCAGCTCGCGTGCGGTTTCACCGCCCACTTCCTTTGACGTTTGCCAGCCGCCACTGAACGTTCGTAACAGTCGTTGCGCCAGGTTCGGCGCAATCGGCATTTCTCCGGCCGCCGCGACGGCGAGTTGCCGGAGAAAGCTTTCCGGCTCCATGTCTTTTAAAAGATAGCCCTCGGCCCCGGCCTGCAACGCCGCAAACAGTTTTTCCTCATCCTCGATGGCGGTGAGCATGACGATCTTTGCTTCGGGATAATCTTTTTTGAGTATCCGGGTTGTTTCGATACCGTCGAGGCCGGCCATCTGGAGATCCATCAATACGAGGTCGGGTTTCAGAATCGCATACTGAATCAACGCTTCTGTCCCGTTTCGGGCCGTGCCGGCCACCTCGATGCCGTTAGCCGTAAGAAAATTTTGCAGTCCTGCCAAGATCAGGACATGGTCGTCAACCAGCAGCGTTTTCAATGCCTGCCTCCTTTTCCAGGGGAAAGCGGACGGTCACTTTCGTACCCTCACCTGGTTTTGAGTAAACCTGCAGAATTCCTCCTGCTTCGACAGCCCGTTCGGCCATGATCTGCAACCCAAAGCTCTGCTCCGGCGCAGAAAGAGTCGCTGTGTCGAAGCCGCAGCCGTCATCGGCCACCGAAACGGCTACCTGATCGTCAAGTTTCACGATGGCAACCGTCACCTGCCGGGCGCGGGCATGCTTACGGATATTGGTCAAAGCCTCCAGGATAATCCGGAGCAACTGCACTTCACTGGTACGGCGGAATAAGTTTTTAACCGGATCGGGCGGGAGAATAAACCTGGTGACAATGCCGTTGGTTTTTTCATACCACGCTAAATATTCCTGCAGGTTAGTAATAAAATCGTCACCGGTTGCAGCTGCCTTTTTTAAGCCAACGATGGACTCCCTGACATCGGCGTTCAGTTCTTTGACAATCCCGATCAGGCGGTCGACCTGCTTTTCTGTTTCCGCCATCCTTCCTGTGCCTGAGAGAGAACGGAGCGTTTGCAATTCCAGATTAAAATAATTCCATATCTGGCCGTGCCCGTCGTGCAGCTCCCGTCCCAGCAGTTCTCTTTCCGTGGCGATCAACAGCGCTTTTTGCTGTTCGACGATTTGTTCCTGCGCCTGCTTCAATTCGGTGATATCCTGCAGGATAATGGCTTGGCCGATGTTTCTGTTTCCCCAGCCGGCCAACGGTGTCACCCGAAAGAGGTGATGGCTGCCAGCCAACGAAATTTCCCCGGTTCGAGCCTCGCTGCCGGCGGCCAGTTTGATCAAAGCCGGCCAGCAGGCAAAGGCCGCCGCGAACCGGCTGCCGACCAGAGCCGCCTGCTTGCTGAACAGTGCCTGAGCAGCCGGGTTGAGTTCGACGATGTAGCCCTGAGCGTCGATCACGATCAGACTGTCGTTCATATCGCGGGTGACGGTAGCTTGCGCCAGTTCCATCAGGTTGAAAACCCTCAGCCCGAAAAAGATGGCAAACCAGAGCAGGCCGCCGAGCAGGAAGCAAAGCGGCATCGGTGAAATGGGGTCAGATTGCGTACTCATCCAGCGGGCGTGTCCGGCTACCGAAAGCAGCATACCAAGCGGCATGGCCACCGCCTGCCAGCGCAGCAGTCCGGAGGTCGTGGCCGCCCGCCGGATGTATAGCGCCACGGTACCGGCAAACACCAGATAGGCAATAGGCAGCATTACCCAGAATACCGGTCCGCGAATGACGCCGAAAGTGACACCGTCCCAGATGACGCTGCTCCAGAGCCAGTTGTGCCAGTCGCTGGTCAGTACCGCCAGCCAGTAACCGGCCGTCACCGCCATGATCACCGTACGGAGCGTTCGAATGGTTGCGGTCTTCTGCTCAGTGACATGGAGAGCAAAAAGCAGCACGGTCGGGATAATAGCGCTGGAGCTCATTTGTTCAATTTTAACCCAGAAAAGTTTGTCGGCCAGAGCCGGGCTGACGCTGATCATCACAATCGTCAACAGCCAGATCGCCATATTGGGAATCCCGACAGCCATATACAGCGCCGCCGGATTTTGCCGGTAACGCCAGGTATATGCGGTTAACGACTGAAGCACCATTGCCGAAAGGAGGTATAACCAAATGTCGTTCACCGGGTGATAGATCATCACCTGCAGCGTGGATTCGCCGGGCACCGATGAAGATAGGTTCATAAAAATCCTTGCGCGTTTGCCGCCCGCGTGGAGCGATAGTATACTTGTTGTTATTGTTCGACAAGAGGGAAACATTTCCTTTTATTCCTTGTTGGTTCCGACTTCTTCTGATCTTTTGCCGTTTTGACGGTTATGAAAAATGACCTGTGATATGAATCCGTCGATGAAGGCGGCGTAAGCCGCCGGAGACATGCAGGCAGACAGTGCTGTGCGAAGAAGGCCGCCCGGCGCAGCGGCAAAAATCGCCTGGCGAACGTTACCGGAAACAAAAAAACGATTAATTTCCAAAGGAGGCTGTTTATGAACAAACCCATCACCATCATCAGCGAACGCTGCAAAGGCTGTAACATCTGCGTGGCGTTGTGTCCCAAGCAGGTACTGGCCCTGGACACATTAGGAAAAGTGTACGTGGCCGCGGAAGACAACTGCGTCCAGTGCGGTCAGTGCGAAATGCGCTGTCCCGACTACGCCATCTACGTGGAAAAAGCCGAAAAGAAGGTGAGCGCATGAGCCAGGCCAGACTGATGCAGGGGAACGAAGCCTGCGCCGAAGGTGCCATAGCCGCCGGCGTGCGGTTCTTCGGCGGCTACCCCATCACCCCGTCCACCGAAATTGCCGAACTCATGGCCAAAGCCTTGCCGGGCATCGGCGGCACCTTCATCCAAATGGAAGACGAAATCGCCGGCATCGCTGTCATCTTAGGCGCCGCCTTAGCCGGGAAAAAAGTCCTGACCGCCACCAGCGGCCCCGGCTTCTCCTTAAAACAGGAACTCATCGGCTACGCCGCCCTGGCGGAAATCCCCGCCGTTATCGTCAACGTCACCCGCGTGGGCCCGTCCACCGGCCAGCCCACCTCCCCGGCCCAGGGTGACACCATGCAGGCCCGCTGGGGCACACACGGCGACCATCCGATGATCGCCCTGTCCCCCTGGACCGTGCGTGAAGCTTTCGACAGCGCCGTCCTGGCCGTCAACTACGCCGAACGCTTCCGGACCCCCGTCATCCTTTTACTCGACGAAATCGTCGGCCACATGCGAGAACGCGTCGTTCTCCCCGACCCCGCCGACATTGCCGTCTATCCCCGGAGAAAACCAAACAGCGGCCCCGGCTACAAAGCCTACGCCGCCGGCCCGGATCTCGTCCCCCACATCGCCGACTTCGGCACCGGCCACCGCATCCACGTCACCGGCCTCATCCATGACGAGACCGGTTTCCCCAGCGGTAGCCCCAAAGTCACCGAAGACTCCATCCGGCGCCTGCACCAGAAAATCGAAATCGCCCGGGATGAAATCACCCATTACGAAGAATTTTTTACCGACGACGCCGAACACCTCGTCGTCGCCTACGGCGGCACCGCCCGCACCGCTTACGCCGGCGTCCTCGCCGCCCGTAAACAGGGCATCAAAGCCGGCATGATCCGGCTCATGACCATCTGGCCCTTCGCCGACCGCGTCATCAAACAGGCCGCGGCCCGCGTCCAAACCCTTCTCGTTCCCGAACTCAACTACGGCCAGCTCGTCTATGAAGTCGAACGCGCCGCCGGCGGCCAGGCCCGCGTCATCTCCCTGCCCAAATACAACACCGAAATCTTCACCCCGGCGGAAATCACCGCCGCATTGGAAAAGCTGGCCCAAGGAGGCGAAACCAAATGAGAGACCACGAAAAATACTTTCGCATGGGTCGGCTACCCCACATCTGGTGCCCCGGCTGCGGCAACGGCATCGTCATGAAAGCCCTGACCCAGGCCGCATTAAAACTCGGCCTCGACCAAAATAAAACCGTCATCGTCTCCGGCATCGGCTGCTCCTCACGGGCCTCCGGTTACCTTGACTTTGACACCCTGCACACCGCCCACGGCCGGGCCATCCCCTTTGCCACCGGCGTCAAACTCGCCAACCCCGAACTCAAAGTCATCGTCATCACCGGCGACGGCGACTGCACCGCCATCGGCGGCAACCACTTCATCCACGGGGCCCGGAGAAACGTTGACCTCACCGTCATCCTCTTCAACAACAACATCTACGGCATGACCGGCGGCCAAGCCTCGCCGTTGACCCCCGTCAACAAAAAAGCCACCACCGCCCCCTACGGCACCGTCGACCGGCCCTTTGACCCCTGTGAATTGGCCAAAGCCGCCGGCGCCACCTACATCGCCCGCAGCACCGCCTATCACGTTAACCAGCTCGTCGAGCTCATCGCCGGCGGCATAGAGAACAACGGCTTCTCCCTCATCGAAGCCATCACCCAGTGTCCCATCTCCTACGGACGCCGCAACAAAATGGGCGATGCCGCCGCCATGCTCAAATGGATGAGCCAGAACGGCGTGCCGCTGGCCGCCTACCAAAAACTCAGCGACGAACAAAAAGGCGACAAATTCCCCACCGGCGTCCTGCACAAAAGCAGCTTCGGCGAATACAGCGACGAATATGCCCATATCATCGACATGGCGGGGGAGGAATCATAATGCAGGAAATCAGATTATCCGGATCCGGCGGCCAGGGAGTCATCACCGCCGGCATCATCCTGGCGGAAGCGGCCATCATGGAAGGAAAAGAAGCCGTCCAGTCCCAGTCCTACGGACCCGAAGCCCGGGGCGGCGCCTCCAAAGCCGAAGTCATCATCGCCGACGAATTCATCTACCATCCCAAAGTCTTAACCCCGAACGTCGTCCTGGCTTTGACCCAGCAGGCGGCGGTGAAATACAGCGCCGACCTCGTGGAAGGCGGCCTCTTCATCATCGACGAAGACCTCGTACCCAATCCGCCGGCCGTCAACGGACGGATCGTCAAAGCGCCGATCACCCGGATTGCCGTCGAGAAACTGGGCAAAGACCTGTTCACCAACATCGTGGCGTTGGGCATTTTGGTCAAAGTGACCGGAGTAGTCTCGCTGGAGACCATCCAGAAGACCGTGGCCAAACGGGTGCCACCGGCCACTGTGGGCAAGAACATGGAGGCGTTGAAGCTTGGTTTTGACGCGGTGTAA
>DATMYQ010000070.1:0-5985 GCA_035560935.1 Patescibacteria group bacterium
GGGAAGAATACCGGGCGGCGGCAAGAATGGCCGAAAAATATGGCCCGGATGTGATCCTGCTCAAAACGTATCCGGAAAATTTCCGGGAAGAACCGGAGAGCATCATTGCCAACATCATGGCGTTTGCTGCCGATCCGGACATCAAAGCCATCGTCATGGTTCGGGCGGTGTCCGGTACGGCCGCTGCGTTTGAAAGACTTCGGGAAAAAAGGCCGGACATTCTGCTGATCGCCGGCGGTATCGATGAAACTCCGGATTGGATCGGCCCTAAAGCCGATGTTCTGTTTGACAGTGATGAAGCGGCGATTGGCAGGAACATTCCCAGACAGGCCAAGAAAATGGGCGCAGTTACGTTCGTCTCTTATTTTTTCCCGCGACCGATGTCCGACCCTTTGCTGGTACAGCGCCGGGATATCATGAAGGCGGAATGTGAAAAACTGGGCGTGCGCTTTATTGATACTGCTATTCCCGAGCTGCCGGGCAGTCCCGGCGTCTTCGGCGTGCAGCCATTCCTGGCGGAAGACGTACCCCTTAAGGTCAAGGCGTTTGGAAAAAACACCTGCTTCTTTAGTGCTGAGTACGCCGTACAGGAGACGTTGATCAAAGCGACGCTGGAAAATGGAGCCATCAATACGCAGGCCCCTGGTTTGTTTCCAGGCTATCCGGGTGCGCTGGGCATCGACATTCCGCCGGACAAAGCGGATGACATGCATTTTTTAGCAGAACAGATTAAAACCAAAATTGCGAAAAAAAATGGTACGGGCCGCTTCTCCGCCTGCCCGGCAGTAATGCCGGCGCTGTTCGTGGAGGCCGGTGTAGAATATGCTAAAGCCTGGGCGAACGGACAGTTTAAAGAGAAAAACAATAAAGAAGAAGTTATAAAAAGGCTGGCGGATGCCGCCGGTGTTAAAATGAACGTTACCCTGTACAAAGGCACCAGCAAAACGGGCCAGGAACAGCTTGGTCACTTCTATCTGGTTACCGCGGATTATGTGACGTTTTAAATTCATCAGCAGACTACTGGTGAGAAATTTGGCACAGATAGATACATAAGGAGGGAATGTCAATGCATCAGCTACGATTGAACCGGGTTCTTACAATGATGGAAAACACGAATACACCCCAATTGCTGGTGGCGGACCCGGCGGCTATTTATTACCTGACCGGCAAATGGATTCATCCCGGAGAACGGATGCTGGCACTGTTTTTGACGCTGAGTGGTCAGCACCGTCTGTTTATCAACGAACTGTTTCCGGTTCCAGAAGATCTGGGGGTGGAAAAGGTCTGGTTTGACGATACCCAGGATGCGGTACGGGTACTAACCCGCTACGTTGACAAAACCCAGGGAATCGGTGTGGATAAAAACTGGCCGTCCCGTTTTTTGCTGCGATTGATGGATGAGGAAGCGGCGGCGGGCTATGTCAACGGATCCGGTATTATTGACCGCATCCGGATGTGCAAGGATGAAGAGGAAATCCGGCGGATGCGGGAAGCGTCCCGCCTGAATGATTTAGCCATGGCAAAAGTAATCGAACTGTTGCCAAACGGATATAACGAGAAGGAAATGGAACGGAAATTGTTGGCTATTTATGATGAAGTGGGGGCTGACGGTTGCTCTTTTGATCCGATTATCGCATACGGAGTGAATGGAACCGATCCCCATCATGCCCCGGACAGCACCCGGTTACGGGAAGGAGATGGCGTTATCATCGATATCGGCTGCGTGAAAGATTCTTACTGTGCGGACATGACCCGGACAGTGTTCTATCAGAAAGCGCCGGACAAGGTACGGGAGTTGTACGCGATTGTGCGGGAAGCCAATGAACGGGCCATTGCCGCCGTAAAGCCGGGAATTCGGTTTTGTGACGTGGATGCCGCAGCGCGCAGACATATTGAGGCGGCGGGTTATGGTAAATATTTTACTCATCGTACCGGTCATTCCATCGGTCTGGACGTTCATGACTATGGAGACGTATCGGCGGTGAATACCGACACATTGGCGCCGGGCATGATTTTTTCAATTGAGCCGGGGATTTATCTGCCGGGAGATACCGGCGTCCGTATTGAAGATCTGGTGCTGGTTACGGAAGCCGGCGGCGAATCGCTAAACGCCTTTACCAAGGATTTGCTGGTGATTGGCTGATAGCACTGCGGTCAGCGGTACGGATTACGCCAGGACAAATAATACACTAAAAATTAAATAAGGTTTGGGAAGCAGGGAAATGAATTCCGGATGATACGGATAGATTTCGCTGCTTTTTTCTTTATTGCGCCCAAAGGTTGGGATTTTATTGTGGTCTTTGCGGATGAAAGGCATGAACGGTGGAAAAACGGGTGTAAGATGCACGACGGTTATGCCTGAAAAACAAAGGGAAAAGAATACATATCTAGAAAAAACATTGCATGGAAAATTAATAGCCAATAAGGTACAATAAAAATCCGGCGAAAATTGGTGTTTTTCTTCCAAAAGGTAAAAATATGCACTGCAAATCAGAAAGGATGTATTATCATTTTCAAGATCACTAAAATTCAAACTCGGTTACTCCTTATTTTACTGCCGCTGCTGTTGCTTTCCCTGGGCGTTTTGGCCGGGACCAGCTATTTTATTTCCCAGCGGTCCCTAGCTAAAAGCATCAGTCAGACGGCGATGGCTGTGGGAACGGATTATACGGAACGTGTCCGGGGGGACATGGAATTGATGCTGGCGCAGTTAGATGATTTGGCTAATACGTCGCAGGTACGCGGCGGTACCGCTGCGGGGCGGGAACCGCTGGTGGCCATGTTGGCGGATGTTCAAAAGCGCCTGGGGACTTTTGATGTACTGGTCTATGTTGATGCCGCCGGCGCTGGTGTGACCAATACGGGTGCGGGAGCTTCTTATGCCGAACGCGATTATTTTAAAAAAGTCATGGCCACAAAAAATGCGGTCGTTTCTGATCCTTTGATCTCCAAGGCAACGGGCAAGCTGGCGGTTGTACTGGCGGTCCCGGTGAAAGAACAAAACCGGGTGAACGGCGTCCTGGTGGGGACTTTTTCGCTGGAGCGTCTTTCAAACATGCTGGCGAGCGTAAAGTTTCTCGACACTGGTTATGCGCAACTGGCGGATGACTCCGGCATGCTGATTGCCCATCCGAAACGGGCCGAGCTGGTTGGTAAACTGAACCTCACGGAGAAGAAAATTAACCCGGAACTGAAGCTGCCGGGTGAACTTGACGAAAGAATGATTACACTGTTCAAGAATACGGCTCAGGAAGGCAGGCAAACCCAGGGACGGTATACTTTTGTTGATGGGATAACCCGGGTTGCGGTATCGACCCCGGTTGATTTACCGGGCGGACAGCGCTGGGTAATGACAGTAGCGGCGCCGGAAGCGGAAGTGGACCGGGAAACGGATTTCCTGAACCGGGCACTGCTGGTGGTTTCCTTGGTCTGCCTGCTGGTAGCCGCTGTGGCGATCTGGGTGGTTGCCCGGTACTTTGCCCGCCCGATTGCGGCGATGCGTGACGAGTGCCTGATGCTGGCGCAGGGAGATTTGAGCCAGCGGGAAATTAGAGTTTCGTCAGCCGATGAAATCGGTCAGCTGGCGGAAGGCTTCCGAAATATGCGGGGATACTTGCGGGAACTGGTATCGCAACTGCATTCCCAGTCGGAACAGCTGGCCGCCTCCAGTGAAGAATTGACGGCCAGCGCCGACCAATCAGCCCAGGCGGCCAATCAGGTGGCCATAGCCATTACCGCGGTGGCGTCGGGAGCGGAGGCACAGCTGGCGGCAGCCAGCGAGACTACCGCGGTGGTGGATCAGATCAGCCGCCATATTCACCAGGTGGTGAACACGACCCGGACGGTGGCGGAGCACTCGGTGCAGGCTGCCGGCAAGGCCCAGCAGGGGGATGCGGTGGTCAATCAGGTTGTGGAGCAGATGACGCAGATTGAAAAAGCAGTGAACGATTCAGCCCAGGTGGTCACGGCACTGGGCGAACGGTCTCAGGAAATCGGACAAATCGTGGCCACGATCTCCGGCATTGCCGAACAGACGAATTTGCTGGCGCTGAATGCGGCGATTGAAGCGGCCCGGGCTGGCGAAATGGGACGGGGATTTGCGGTGGTGGCGGACGAAGTGCGGAAGCTGGCCGAACAGTCGCAGGATGCCACTAAGCAGGTGACGGCGCTGATTGGCGGTATTCAGACGGATACGAACCGGGCAGTGTCGGCAATGGAAACCGGAACCAGAGAAACCCAGAAAGGTGCTCAGGTTGTGGAAACAGCCGGGCAGGCGTTCCGGGAAATCGTGTTGCTGGTGAACCAACTGTCCGAACAGGTGAATGAAATATCCCGCGCTATCACGCAAATGAATAGCGACAGCCAGAGAATTGTGGGGGCGGCAGGAGACGTTGAAGAACTGAGTAAAAAGGCGGCCGGGGAAGCGCAGACCGTGTCGGCTGCAACGCAGGAACAATCGGCGTCCATGGAAGAAATTGCTTCTTCAAGCCAGAGTCTGGCCCATCTGGCAATGGATCTTCGCGAAGCCGTGAGTCGTTTCCGATTATAGGGATGGTGAGACCGCGGTTATAGAACTAAAAACCAACACCCGCACGATGACCGTTTTTCTGTCATCGTGCGGGTGTTGGCTGCTTAAATGAGAAGAAAGCCAGCATTTCCTTAATTGCCCAGTTTGAATTCCGACTGCATTTCGTCGGCCAGAACTTTGATTTGTCGGGACAGGGCCTGTAATTGATCAATTTTATTGGTGATTTCTCCCATGAAGGCATTATGTTTTTCAACGACTTCACCGGTCTGGCCAATGCCGTGTTCAATATCCTTCATGCCGTGTTGAATGCTCTTGAGAATGCCTTCGATTTTCTGGGCTGATTCCACGCTGACGCCGGCCAGCTTACGCACTTCCTCGGCGACGACGGCGAAACCCTTACCCAATTCGCCGGCCCGGGCCGCTTCGATAGCGGCGTTCAGGCCGAGGAGCTTGGTCTGGTCAGCCACATTACGGATGAACCGGAGAATTTCATCGGTATCGACGACTTTTCGGGTCGTTTCCGAAGAGGCGACCAGTAATTGGGATGAGGTGGCCACCAGTGATTCTACCTGTTGGGTGATGTTGCCAATCCGTCCCGATAGATCGTCGATGTCCTGTTCCATAGTATGGGACAAGGTGCCGAATTCCCGGGCGTGATCCATGATTTGCAACCGCTGATAACCCATTCCGGACAACGCGTTGGCGACAATGTACAACAGATCGGCCGCGGCGCGGATACTCTCTTCCGGCACCACCCGTATTTTTCGAACCGCAGCGATGTATTTGTCCGGGTCGACGCCGATTTCCCCGGCAATGCGACGAAATTTTTCCTCATCCGGTGGCTGGGGAAGAACCTGACCACCCAATAGGGAACCGATCTGACGGCCATTGACGACAATCGGTGCGGCAAAATCCATTAGCCCGCCATGACAGTAATAGATAGCCGGTTTGCCGGTGCGGGCGGCTTCCTGGCCGCCCTTGATATCGCATTCATTACAGCGACGGGCGCCTTCGGGACTTTTGCGGGTCAGTTCCATACAAAAGTCGGTGAAATTACTGGGTCTGGTTACGGGACCGCTGTTGTCGACACCGAGAGCGGCCATACCCATGGCCTTGGCAAAACTGTCCATGATTTTTTGCAACAGGTCCATGTTGATGAGATCTTTCAGTTCCAGGTTCTCCATTACGTCATCCCCCTGTTTTATTTTTCAGGTTCCGATTCGGTTTGGGAAAACAAAGAAAGGTCAGCTTTCATCACTCCCTAGTACCGCTCTTGCGGTGGCGTCAAAGAACGTGGCGCTGCAGACATCCGTTCCGATTTTTCACGGGGCGGGATGTCGCTGTATTGAATCCCCGCTAGGGAGAGTGGAGTCGGGAAAACCGATGGTCAATCCTCGCGTCGTGTTGTATAGTATAGATAACTTTATTATGCGATTTTCATATAATATGTAATATGC
>DATMYQ010000071.1:0-21269 GCA_035560935.1 Patescibacteria group bacterium
GCCAATCACCGATATTTCTTGATTGTAACCGCTCCCGCGCAATTTGCCGTGAAACCCGTTCGACAACAAACTCACGTATATAACTGTCCTTCGAAATTTCCTTTAATTCTTTCAATAACTCACCCTGCCCCATTGCGTTGAAAGCTACCAGTTGACATTGTCCCGCTTTCGGATCGGACGGAATTCCCTGTACCACCGCTCCCATCGCCACCGGTGACACTACATCCTTAAAGTTGCTGGATAGTCTGCCGACCACTGCAAACATTTTCGTATCCGGTAACGCCAACACTTTTTGGATTTCCGGAAAATAATTTTTGAAGTCTTTTACCTGAAATGAAGCATCAGGAGTAAAGCGCTGACTTTTCACATTGGCATTCGGCAAATCGCTGTCATACTCCACTACCATGTCAAACCCCATATCACCACGCCGGAAACGGTAGGTGTATGAAGAAGCCTTCGCCCGCAATTTCCCTTTGCTTTCCCACTGATCTTTGGTCCATTTCTGGTTGTCAGTATCAATCACCAGGCGATAATCCCCGTACTGGGCCGCAATGGTCGCCCGATTGTCATCCAGGTTGGCCTGCGCAACCGGCGGTATCAGACAGAAACAGAGTGCCACCAATGCAAAAATGGTCGTTATTACCGATAATCTTTTCATAAAATTCTCGAGTCCTCCTTTTCCTACAATCCGCTGACTTTTCACCTCTATATTGTAGCTTGTCAGGCGGTCCCGGTCAATAAGCAGCCGCGTTCTGGCTCCCCCCAAAAAAGCAACGCCCGTTTGGAAAACCAAACGGGCGAGCAAAACCATTCTAACGTTTCGAGAACTGAGAAGCTTTACGGGCTTTTTTGAGGCCGTATTTACGACGCTCTTTTTCCCGCGGGTCACGAGTCAGAAAACCCGCTTTTTTCAGCGCCGGACGATATTCCGCGTCCACTTTCAACAGTGCCCGGGCAATACCATGACGAATTGCACCGGCCTGGCCGGATACACCGCCGCCTTCCACCTGAGCAACCACATTATATTTACCAATTGTTTCGGTCAGATTCAGAGGCTGCTTCACGATCAGCTCTAGAGTTTTCAGACCAAAATAATCATCCAGATTACGTTCGTTGACAGTAACCGAGCCATCACCCGGAACCAGACGAACTCTGGCAACCGAGGTTTTTCTGCGACCAGTGCCGTAGTAAGTAACCAATGCCATAATTTGTTCCTCCCTTCCGGTAATTATCGAATGTCAAGTTCCAGCACTTCCGGCTGCTGGGCAGCATGGGGATGTGCAGAACCTTGATATACATTCAGTTTGCGATACATTTGACGACCCAGACGGTTTTTCGGCAACATGCCTTTTACGGCAATTTCCACAACCCGTTCTGGTTTATCCGCCAACATTTTTCCTGCAGTAGTAAACGTAGTGCCACCGGGATAACCGGAATGGCGGAAATAAGTTTTCTGAGTCAGTTTTTTACCTGTAAAAGTTACTTTTTCCGCATTAATAACAATGACATAATCACCGGTATCCACATGCGGGGTAAAAGTCGGTTTATGTTTACCGCGAAGAACTTTTGCGATTTCCACGGCCAGACGACCCAGAGTTTTGCCTTCGGCGTCCACAACATACCACTTGCGCTGGATGTTGCCAACGTTTGCCATAAAGGTAGTTTTCATCAGTCCTATCCTCCTTATCAAAGCCTTGCTCAATCAGTAAAAGTGCCGGATTCTGCCGGCGGCATACCCTCGAAGCCGGGTACACCCAAGCAATCATTAAGAAAAGATTTTGGGCCTTATATTCCGGGGCTAATGGAACTAATGGCAAAATCTCATAAAGATATTGTACCCAAATCAATGGCCAATGTCAAGGACTTTCCTGATCACTTCCGGCTTAATTTCCATTTTTTCATACTGTACCTGTTCCAGGCAAAGGCCTTGCGGCGGCGCGGTCGCCGCCGCTTGTTGACGGTCGCGTCCCATAAGAATTTGTTGGAATTCCAACACCGATATTTGTCCCAATCCAACCTGGACCAACGTACCCACCAGATTACGCACCATATGGTATAGAAAGCCACTGCCCCAGAAAACGCATTCGATGATTTGTGGCCTCGTCCGCTCACACCGGACGGCAAATATGGTTCGCACCGGGTCCAACGGTTGACCGTTCACAGAACGAAAGGCAGAAAAATCATGGGTGCCCACCAGAACAGCAGCGGCCTCGTTCATCGCCAGGGCATCCAGGGGCCGGCGGTAATTCCAGGCATAACGCCGCAATAGCGGGTCAGGAGAAACAGCGTTTAATATCCGGTAACGGTAAATCTTGCTTTTGGCGTCAAAACGGGCATGAAAGTTTACATCCGCATCCTCCGCTTGCATAACAACGATATCATCGGGCAACTCTCCCCTTGAAGCCATAGGAATACGTTCAGCAGGGATGACGCTGCTCGTTAGAAAATTAATGACCTGACCGCGGGCATGAACACCGGTGTCAGTACGACCCGCACCAATAGTTTTTAGTGGATGACCAAAAACTTTAGCCAGTTTTTCTTCCAGTACCTGTTGAATAGCCTGAGCGTTGGCCTGACGTTGAAAGCCATGATATGCAGTACCATCGTAGGCGACGGTCAATTTGAGGTTTCGTTCCGTCACGCCATGCCCCCTCCCCAACGCAGCACTGCCAATACGACTGCTAATCCTCCCAAAGCAATCGCTGCCAGCCAGTCACGGCTGGTAATCATCAACTCTTTCATCCGGGTCCGGTTCTCACCGCCACGGTAACACCGGGCTTCCATCGCGGTTGCCAGCTCGTCGGCGCGCCGGAAAGCGCTGATAAATAAAGGGACCAACAGCGGCACCATGTTTTTAGCCCGTCGCAGAATATTTCCGCTGGCAAAATCAGCCCCCCGGGCCATTTGGGCCTTCATAATCCGGTCGGTTTCTTCCAGCAACGTAGGAATAAACCGCATGGCAATGGTCATCATCATGGCCAATTCATGGGCCGGCACCCCAAAACGCCGGAAAGGGTTCAGCAATTGCTCGATACCGTCGGTAAGTGACAGCGGCGAAGTGGTGAAAGTCATCAGTGATGACATTAATATAATTAAAACCAGTCGGACAGACATCATAACAGCCTGCCTCAGCCCTTCCGCCGTAACGGTAAAAATACCCCAACTGGCAATCACCTGTCCGGGTGTCATTAAGGTATGAATACCAAAGGTTAAAACGATAATTACCCAAAGCGGTTTAATCGATTTTAACGCCAGCCGCAACGGAATGCGGGCTACGCCAATACTGAGCAGGGAAAAAGTCAGCAAGATTCCGTAACCGCTATAACTGTCCGCCAAAAAAACCGTGCTGATAAAAGCAATCAATCCCAAGACTTTCGTGCGGGGATCCAGCCGGTGAACAAAAGACTGACCGGGATAATATTGGCCTAAAGTAATATCACCTAACATGTCTTACGCCTCCCGACAGCCGCCTGAATACTGGTAACGGCAGCTTCTACCGTAGCCGCCGTTAAATCCACGTCCAAGCCTTTTTTTTGCAGGCAGTTCAGCAGTGCCGTCAGCGGCGGAACATCCACCCCGGCAGCCAACAATTTTTCCTGCCCATGTTGAAAAATTTCCCGTGGCAAGCCATCCATGCTGATGGCGCCATGATCCATGACAATGACTCGTCCCGCCATTCGCGCCACATCTTCCATATTATGAGAAACCAACACCACCGTAATACCGGTGCTGCGATACAACTCCATAATTTGTCCGAAAATTTCATCTCGCCCGCGAGGATCCAGTCCGGCAGACGGCTCATCCAGAACCAGATAATCCGGTTCCAGCGCAATGACACCGGCAATCGCCACCCGGCGCATTTGACCACCGCTTAAATGAAAGGGTGAGCGTTCCCGGTAAGCGTCAAATTCCAATCCTACAAACGCCATCGCCTGACGTACCCGGCGCTCTACTTCTTCCTCTGACAATTGCAGGTTGCGCGGACCGAACGCAATATCGGCATAGACTGTTTCTTCAAATAGCTGATGTTCCGGATATTGAAATACCATCCCCACGCGCCGGCGCGCTGCCCGGGCAGCGGAATTTTTCTTGTTCACGTCGGTTCCATCCAGTAAAACCTTGCCGTTCGACGGTGCCAGCAGACCGTTCAGATGTTGCACCAACGTCGATTTCCCCGAGCCGGTGTGCCCAATAACACCGACAAATTCTCCTTTGGCGATTTCAAGGTTGATATTCTGAATAGCCACCTGCTGATAAGGTGTTCCCGGCATGTAAATATGGGTTACGTTTTCAAATATTATGGACATAGTGCATTCACCAAATCCCTGTCGGTAATAACTTCCGGCGGGATGAACAGTCCTTCCTTACGCAAGCATTCCGCCACTTCCGCTGCCACGGGCACGTCCAGCCCCATTTGCTTCATTTTTGCCACCTGACTAAAGATTTGGGCAGGCGTACCATCTTCTTGTAACCGTCCTTCACTCATCACAACCACTCGGTCAGCAACCACCGCTTCTTCCATGAAGTGAGTGATATACACCACGGTCATTTTTTCTTCGCGATTCAGCCGCAAAACAGCAGCTAACACTTCTTTGCGCCCCTGCGGGTCCAGCATCGCTGTCGGCTCATCCAAGACCAGGCAGCGTGGTCGCATCGCCAATACACCGGCAATCGCCACCCGCTGTTTTTGGCCGCCGGACAGCAAGTGCGGACCATGCTGGCGATATTCGCTCATTCCTACCGCCGCCAACGCTTCTTGAACTCTCGTGCGAATTTCTGCGGGCGGTACCCCTAAATTTTCCGGACCAAACGCTACATCCTCTTCCACAATCGCCGCAACGATTTGGTTATCCGGATTCTGAAACACCATGCCAACTCGCTGCCTTATCTGCCATAGTTGCTGCATTTCGCGGGTGTCCATACCGTCAATCAGGCAGCAGCCATCACTGGGCAACAGCAATGCGTTTAAATGTCTGGCCAAAGTTGATTTCCCCGACCCGTTACAGCCGATGATCGATACAAAACTACCGGCAGCAATATCCAGATCAATATGGTCAAGTGCCATCACCGTACCGCCGTCATGAGCAGTATATACATGACACAGTTCTTTCATACTAATGATATTTTCCATTTATAAACCACCTTACTCACGGAATCCAACTGTAAATCGGTAAGCGGAGATTAAGTATCCACGCAGTATATCATCCGGTGATCTCACGGTAAGCCTAAAATATAAAGTGTTTCCTGCGATGCCCAACCAATCTTTCCTGTTATAGCAAATGAAAGGCGACCCCTTAAAAGGTGTCGCCCTTATCCATTTTGCAATATTGTCAGCGCAATTAAACCAGTTCCAAAATGGCCATCGGTGCGGCATCGCCCCGCCGGGGTCCTAATTTGTATACTCTGGTATAACCACCTTGACGATCACTGTATTTGGGTGCAATAGTTTCAAACAATTTTTTAACCACTTCTTCGCTCAAGAGGTAGGACAAAACCTGACGGCGGGCATGCAAATCGCCCCGTTTAGCCAAGGTAATCATTTTTTCGGCAAGGCCACTGATTTCCTTTGCTTTTGCCTCAGTCGTCTCAATACGCTCATATTCAAAGAAGGAAGTCAAAATACTGCGAAACAGCGCTTTCCGGGCGCTGGTGTCTCGTCCAAGCTTTCTGTAAGCCATATTTCTTCCCTCCTTAATTACTCTTCAGTCTCAGCTAGTCCCAAACCCATTTCCACGAGTTTTTTCTTTACTTCTTCCAGCGACTTGCGCCCCAGATTCCGAACCTTCATCATATCTTCTTCGCTTTTTTGCACAAGTTCAGATACGGTGTTGATGCCGGCACGTTTCAGGCAGTTATAGGAACGAACCGACAAATCCAAATCTTCAATGGTAAGCTCCATTGTTTTGGAACTGCCGTCCACCGGTTCCTCGGTAAACGTTCCCGTGCCTTCTTCATCCTCGGGCGTTTCTCCGGCAATCGTCTGAAACATCTTCAGATGAGTCACCATAATGCCGGCCGCCTTGCTGACTGCTTCTTCCGGACGCATACTGCCATCCGTCCACACTTCCAGCGTCAGTTTATCATAGTTCGTCACGTTACCCACCCGGGTATCGGTCACATGATAATTGACCCGGAGTACCGGAGAAAAGATGGAATCAATGGGAATAACACCAATGACATGATCCGGCTTTTTGTTTTTGTCCGCCGGAACGTAGCCCCGGCCCCGTTCGACCATCATTTCCATCTGCAGCTTGCCGCCGGTACCAACAGTAGCCAAGTGAAGGTCCTGATTCAGGATTTCAACGTCAATATCAGCCAAAATATCAGCCGCTGTGACTTCGCCTTCCTCCAGGACTTCCACCCGTAACACTTTCGGCTCATCGGTATACGTCTTCAGGCAAAGCTCTTTCAGGTTCAAAATGATATCAGTGACATCCTCCCGAACCCCCGGGATAGTGGAAAATTCGTGAAGCACGCCGTCAATTTTGACCGATGTGACAGCCGCTCCGGGCAGTGAGGACAATAACACCCGGCGCAAACTGTTCCCCATGGTAATCCCATATCCCCGGTCCAAAGGTTCACAGACAAACTTGCCATACCGATTATCTTCACTCAATTCCACTACTTCGATCTTCGGTTTTTCAATTTCTATCATCCGGATAAAACCCTCCTCATTTGCGCAAACTGTCAAGTCACGCCTTCACTACAATTGAGGGCAGATTATCTTGAATACAATTCAACAATCAAATGCTCCTGAATGGGAATATCAATTTCTTCCCGAGTGGGATAACGCCCAACTTTACCAGTCATATCCTGTGCATTCAGTTCCAGCCAGGCAGCCGGTTGCTTATGACCCAGACCTTCCGCAATCGCTTTGATCAACGGTGACTCTTTGCTTTTTTCCTGGATCGCAATCACATCGCCAACCTTGATCAGGTACGAAGGGATGTTTACTTTGTGACCATTAACGGAAAAATGATTGTGGCGTACCAGTTGTCTTGCCTGGTTCCGGCTTTCGGCCATACCCAGACGGAAAACAACGTTGTCCAGTCTTCTTTCCAGAAGCACCAGCAAGTTTTCACCGGTAATGCCTTTTTGACGGTCTGCTTTGTCAAAATAGCTCCGGAATTGTTTTTCCAGAATACCATACACGCGGCGGGCTTTTTGTTTTTCCCGCAGCTGAATACCATATTCGGATACTTTTTTGCGCAGCTGGCCCTGACCATGTTGGCCAGGAGCAAAGCTCCGGCGGGCAAATGAACATTTATCGCTGTAACATTTGTCGCCTTTCAGGTAAAGCTTGGCGCCTTCACGGCGGCATAATCTACAAACAGGTCCTGTATATCTTGCCATTCTATCCTAACACCTCCCGTAATTCTTTTTTACACTCTTCTTCTTTTCGGCGGACGGCAGCCATTATGTGGAATGGGAGTAACATCTTTAATCATGTTAACTTCCAAGCCAGCGGCCTGCAGGGAACGGATCGCGGCTTCCCGGCCTGATCCCGGACCCTTGACATACACCTCAATTTGCTTTAAACCATGTTCCATCGCAGCTTTAGCCGCTGTTTCAGCAGCAACCTGAGCCGCAAAAGGAGTGCTCTTACGGGAGCCTCGGAAACCAAGACCGCCGGCGCTGGCCCAGGACAGAGCATTGCCTTTGGTATCGGTAATTGTAACAATGGTATTATTAAAGGTTGAGCGGATGTGGGCGATACCGTGTTCAATATTTTTCCGTTCTCTTCTTTTGGTTCTAACAACTTTTTTAGCAACCACGCATTATCCCTCCTTTACTACTTCTTCCGTTTGGCGCCAACTGTTTTCTTCGGTCCTTTGCGGGTACGGGCGTTGGTTTTCGAACGCTGTCCACGCACTGGCAAACCCATTCTGTGACGCTTACCCCGATACGAACCGATTTCAATCAGACGCTTGATGTTCAGGGATTCTTCCCGGCGCAGGTCGCCTTCCACACGATAGTTCTTATCAATGGTTTCCCGCAGCTTGGAAACTTCTTCCTCTGTTAAATCCCGGGTCCGGGTATCCGGATTAATACCGGTCGTGGCTAAGATCTCTTTCGATAAAGTGAGGCCAATACCAAAAATATATGTCAAAGCTATTTCGATGCGTTTGTCACGCGGTAAATCTACCCCGGCAATACGTGCCATCTATCATCCACCCCCTAACTTTTTTTATCCCTGTTTCTGTTTATGTTTTGGATTTTCGCAAATCACCATAACGTTACCATGGCGTTTGATGATTTTGCATTTTTCGCATATGGGTTTTACCGACGGTCTGACCTTCATACACAATACCTCCTTCTGGCAGGTTCACCCGCATTTGGTTATTTGAACCGATAGGTGATGCGACCACGTTTCAAATCGTAAGGCGTAAGTTCAATGGTTACTTTGTCGCCCGGCAGAATCCGAATGAAATTCATCCGTATTTTACCAGACACATGAGCCAGTACAGTATGTCCATTTTCCAGCTTCACTTGGAACATTGCATTCGGTAATGCCTCGACTACCGTACCTTCCACTTCAATTACATCTTGTTTGGACATGAAATACCCCCTCCTAGTCCGCGTCACACGGATTATCCGGTCGGCACATGAGTGCCAAGGCCCGACGCACTTCTTCGTCGGTTACCTTTTGCCGCCGGGCCAACTTATCGGCCACGTCGACAGCAATAGACGTCATATATTTAATGTGCTTAATGTTTTTGATCTTGGGCCGTCCAACGCTTCGTCCTCGCCCGTCTGCCACCAGGACAAACCTTGAATCACGGCAGCCTACAATCAGGTAGGCCTGGCCGTTATCTTTGCCGGCTGTCGCCATGACCAAACGGCCTAACAGACTATTTTCGCCTAACACGGGCCATATCCTCCTAAAGCTTGGTCAAAATTTCCGGGCCATCGGGAGTTATGGCGACGGTATGTTCAAAGTGAGCCGAGCGTTTACCGTCGGCAGTCACTACCGTCCAGTCATCGTCAAGGGTTTTTACTTCAAACGTTCCCAAGTTCACCATGGGTTCTATTGCCAGTGTCATACCGGATTTCAACCGCGGGCCACGACCGGGGAGGCCAAAGTTCGGTACTTGCGGGTCTTCATGCATGTTCCGGCCAATGCCATGCCCAACATAGTCCCTTACTACACCATATCCCTGTCCCTCTGCGTATGCCTGTATACTATGGGAGATATCACCGAGGCGATTGCCCACCCTGGCTTGCTCAATACCCCGGTACAGCGACTCTTCCGTCACATCCAGCAACCGCTGAACTTCAGCGTCCACTTCGCCAACCGGTACTGTAATGGCGGCATCACCGACATATCCGTTAATGAGGGCCCCAATGTCAATGCTTATATTATCCCCGTTCTTCAGCTTTCTGGGGCCAGGAATACCATGTACCACTTGTTCGTTGACCGATGTGCAGACATTTCCGGGAAAACCGCCATATCCTTTAAATGCGGGAATGGCTCCTTTCCGCTTAATGTACTGCTCAGCAATCCGGTCAATTTCCATCGTCGTAATATCCGGCTTGACGGCCTTTTTCACTTCCGCCAGAGCACCGGCGACAATCTGTCCGGCATCACGCAGGTAATTGATTTCCCTTTGTGATTTTAGGATAATCATGCCATCCCGCTCCTATTTACAGCCACAGACGATTTATCCAAGCACTCGACAATATCCTTCATTACCTTGTCAATGTCTTGCAACCCGTCAATTTCCGTATACAGACCTTTATCCTGATAATACTCAATTAATGGCTGTGTTTGCGCCGCATAAACCTTCTGACGATTGATCACGGTTTCTTCACGATCATCATCCCGCTGATACAGCTCACCGCCACATTTATCACAGACAGTTTCATTCGCCGGCTTGTTGAACAAAACGTGATAGGTAGCGCCGCACTGACGGCAGATTCTTCGACCGGTAAGCCGGGCGACCAGATCGGCCGCCGGCACATTAATGTTTACAACCCGATTTAATGTAATGCCCAGTTCGGTCAGTAGCTGCCCCAACGCCTCCGCCTGTTCAAGGGTGCGGGGAAATCCGTCCAGAATAAAGCCATCTTTGCAGTCAGCCTTATTCAAACGTTCCCGCACAATGCCAATGGTTACGCTGTCTGGAACCAAATGTCCAGAGTCCATGCAAGCTTTAGCCTGCTTCCCCAATTCCGTTCCTTCCTTGACCGCCGCCCGGAACATATCGCCGGTGGAAATTTGCGGAATATGATATCTCGTTACCAGCTCTGCCGCCTGTGTTCCTTTACCGGCACCAGGCGGCCCCATCAACAGTATAAACATAATGCCTCCTTTATTTCATGAAACCCTGATAGTGACGCATCAGAACCAGCGCCTCAATCTGTTTCATGGTGTCCAGCGCCACCCCAACTACAATGAGCAGGGCGGTGCCACCAAAATATACCCCTTGGATATTGGTGGCTGCCACGACAAAGTTCGGCAGTATCGCGATAATCGCCAGGAATATAGCTCCAGCCAGGGTAATTCTGGTCATCACTCGGTCTAAATAATCGGCCGTTGGTTTACCAGGGCGCAGGCCCGGAATAAACCCGCCGTGCTTTTTCATGTTCTCTGCCATATCTGATATGTTCATGGTAACCGCAGTGTAGAAATACGTGAAAAAAACAATGAACAGCGCATACAAAGTTGTTTGTAGCGGCGTGCCCCACGCAAACCACTCTGCCACGGTTTTTACCCATCCAATATCAATAAACTGGGCAATGGTTACCGGGAACATGAGCACAGATGACGCAAAGATTATCGGAATAACACCCGCCTGGTTAACTTTTAGCGGGATATGGGTGGAATGACCGCCATAAGTCTTACGGCCAACAACCCGTTTGGCATATTGCACCGGAATCCGGCGCTGTCCCTGTTGGATCGCGATAACAAATACAATCATAGCCACCGCAATAATCAGGAAAAGTAACAAGTTAAAGACATTGATGGCACCTGACTGAAGGTATTGATAAATTACATACAGTCCGTCAGGAAGCCGGGATACGATACCGGCAAAAATAATCAGCGAAATGCCGTTACCGATACCTTTTTCAGTGATTTGCTCACCCAACCACATCAGGAACGTAGTTCCGGCGGTCAATGTCAGCGCAATCAGTAAAACCGAACCGATCCCCGGGTTAATGATAGCCGCTTTCAAACCAAAAGCCATACCAATCGCCTGGAGAAAACCAAGTAAAACCGTACCATAACGGGTAATTTGGGTAATCTTTTTACGACCCTCTTCTCCCTCTTTGGCCCACTGTTCAAATTTCGGTACAACCACCGTCAGTAGTTGCATGATAATTGAAGCGTTAATGTACGGTGTAATACTCATAGCAAAGATCGAAAACTTGCTCAAAGCACCGCCGGAGAAAAGATCCAACAAGCCGAACAGGTTCCCACTGGTGAACAATTGCTCAATCACCGCTGCATTAACCCCCGGAACCGGAATATGGGTTCCAAGACGGAAAATCAGGAACATGATCAAGGTAAAACGAACCTTTTGCCAAAGTTCCGGGATCTTGATAACGTTCGACAGGGCTGCAAGCACCTAAATCACCTCGACCTTGCCGCCAGCGGCCTGAATCTTTTCCATGGCCGATTTAGAGAAGCCATTCGCTTTAATGTTTATAGCTTTGGAAATTTCACCGTTACCCAAAATCCGCAGGCCATCACGTACTTTTTTCACCATACCGACTTCAATCAGGGTAACCAGATCAATTTCCGCACCCGCTTCAAAGCGTTCCAAATCGCCAACATTAATTTCTACATAGTCTTTACCAAACTTGTTATAAAAACCACGCTTCGGCAAACGCAGATACAAAGGTTTTTGACCACCCTCAAAGCCAGGACGGACACCGCCGCCAGCACGGGCTTTCTGACCTTTATGACCTTTGCCGGAGGTTTTTCCCAAGCCGGATCCCAAACCGCGGCCAACACGTGTACGCGTTTTCTTAGAGCCGGGAGCGGGAGCTAATTCGTGCAGTTTCATAAACAGAGCACCTCCTTGAAGAAAATTTTACGACAATTTACGTCATATCATCCGGGTCAATCGTTCCGCTAAAGTTTATTCAGCGACGGTTTCCACCGTTACTAAATGTTCCACTTTGCGGATCATACCCCGGATAACAGGATTATCATCCTGGGTTGCAACGCTGTTGGTTTTTTTCAGACCCAGCGCTTTCACGGTGGCCCGCTGATCGTCCGGTCTGCCAATCAGACTACGAGTTAAAGTGATTTTCAGTCTGGCCATGCTCTTCCCTCCTTAACCCAAAAGTTCCTGAACGGTTTTCCCGCGCAGCGCCGCAACTTCTTCCGCCCGTTTCAGTTGATCCAGGCCTTTTAAGGTCGCCCGAACCATGTTATTAGCGTTAGAAGAGCCGAGAGATTTGGTTAATATATCGTGAATACCTGCCAGTTCCAGCACCGCTCGGGCCGGACCACCGGCGATAACACCAGTACCTTCCGAAGCAGGCTTCAAAAGAACTTTACCGGCACCAAAAATACCGGTGATTTGATGGGGAATTGTAGTACCGACAATCGGCACTTTGACCAGGTTTTTCTTAGCGTCTTCAACGCCTTTGCGAATGGCTTCCGGAACTTCGGAGGCTTTACCCAGTCCAGCGCCCACATATCCGTTGCCATCGCCGACAACTACCAGTGCGCTGAAGGAGAAACGCCGACCGCCTTTTACCACTTTTGCAACCCGGTTAATGAATACAACTTTTTCTTTAAATTCAGTACCAAGAGTGTTGTAGTCTATTCTGGCCATTAGTTTCCCTCCTTTTCCTAAAATTCAAGTCCGCCTTCACGGGCAGCCGCTGCCAGGGCTGCGACGCGACCATGATAGATATAACCACCGCGGTCAAAAACCACTTTCTTGATTCCCTTTTCCAGGGCCCGCTTGGCCAATTCCTTGCCAACCACAGCAGCGGCTTCAACGTTACCACCAAATTTAACAGCAGCGCTGATTTCCTTATCCATAGTGCTGGCCGACACCAAAGTAATTCCTGTGGTATCATTAATGACCTGGGCATATATGTGTTGTAAACTGCGGAATACGTTAAGCCGCGGTCTTTCAGTAGTACCGATAACGTTCTTGCGAACGCGCAGATGACGCTTTTGACGCGACGTGTTTTTATTTTCCTTACGCAGCAAGGTGTTCACTCCCTTCACTTAACAGTGTGGCGTTCATATTATTATAAAGCCGTCTATTTTTTCTTACCGCCGGCTTTACCCACTTTACGGCGAACCACTTCACCTTCATAACGCACGCCTTTGCCTTTATACGGCTCCGGTTGACGATATGAACGAATTTTAGCAGCCATCTCACCAACCATTTCTTTGTTGATACCGGAAACGACAATTCGGTTCGGCGCCGGTACATCAATGGTAATGCCGGCGGGCGGATCAACTTCCAGCGGATGAGAAAAACCTAAAGTCAGTGCCAGCTTGTTGCCGTTTTTTGCTGCCCTGTAACCAACGCCGGCAATTTCCAGTGTTCTGGAAAATCCAGCGGTAACACCCGTTACCATATTGGCAATCAGAGTACGGGTCAATCCGTGCAGCGATCTATGTTGTTTGTTGTCCGTGGGCCGTTTGACGTTGATAATGCCATCTTCCACTTCAATGATCATTTCTTTGTGGAGCTGGCGGCTCAATTCGCCTTTTGGTCCCTTTACAGCCATCAGGTTGTCGTTAACGGTAACCGTTACGCCTGCTGGGACAGCAATCGGACTCCTTCCAATTCTTGACATGTTGCACCTCCTGTTTCAAAATCACCAGACGTAAGCGATGACTTCGCCGCCCAAACCTTCACGGCGGGCCGTTTTGTCGCTCATAATGCCTTTGGATGTGGAAATAATTGCAATACCCAAGCCGCCCAAAACTCGCGGCAGTTGTTCATGCTTGGCATATACCCGGAGTCCCGGTTTGGAAATCCGTTTAATACCGGTAATTACTTTTTCACGGTTCGGGCCATATTTCAGGCTCAAGCGCAAAACGCCCTGCTTGTTGTCGGCGATTTTCTCATAATCCTTGATGAACCCTTCTTCTTTGAGGATCTGAACGACCGCTTGTTTAATCTTCGATGCAGGAATTTCCACTTTATCGTGATAAACCGAATTGGCATTGCGGATACGCGTTAACAAATCGGCAATCGGATCAGTCATTACCATAGAAAATAACCCCCTTCCTATATGATGCAGCTTTTACCAGCTGGCCTTGGTTACCCCGGGGATAGCACCTTTATAGGTCAATTCCCGGAAGCAAATCCGACACATTTCAAATTTGCGAAGATAACCGTGCGGACGGCCGCAAATTTTGCACCGGTTATATTGACGTACTTTAAATTTCGGCTCACGTTTCCACTTTTCAATTAAAGCCTTTTTGGCCACGGTTTTCCCTCCTTTTTACGCGCTGAACGGCATACCCATCAATTTCAAAAGCTCTCTCGCCTCTTCATCAGTTTTGGCGGTAGTCACAATAATGATGTCCATACCGCGAATCTTATCGATTTTATCATACTCGATCTCTGGAAAGATCAGCTGTTCTTTTACGCCAAGGGTATAATTACCGCGACCGTCAAAAGATTTCGGGCTGATACCGCGGAAGTCACGTACCCGAGGCAGGGAAATATTGATCAGTTTATCCAGAAACTGATACATCCGGTTGCCCCGCAGAGTAACTTTGGCGCCAATAGCCATGCCGGCACGAATCTTAAACGCAGCAATGGATTTCTTTGCCCGGGTAACTACCGGTTTCTGACCAGCAATCTGGGTCATATCATTCACGGCAGCGTCCAAAACTTTAGGGTTTTGCACCGCTTCACCGACACCCATATTCAAAACCACTTTTTCGATTTTAGGAATTTCCATTACATTTTTGTAACCGAATTTTTCCATTAAAGCTTTCGCCACATCAGCTTTATATTTTTCTTTCAGTCTGGGCGAATTGGACATGGTTGTTTACCTCCTTTCAGACAAGAATACTTATTTGTCTTTATCAATAATTTCGCCGCACTTTTTGCAAGTGCGGGCTCTGTCGCCGGAAGCCAGCAGCGTTTTCTTGATTCGGGTCGGTTTATCGCAAGCTGGACACACCAACATCACTTTGGCAGATGCCAATGCTGCTTCTTTAACGATAATACCGCCCTGCGGCAATTTTTGGCTAGGTTTGGTGTGACGTTTTACTTTGTTAACGCCTTCAACCACAACTTTACCTTTTTTCGGCAGCGCTTCGATAACCTTGCCTTCTTTGCCTTTATCTTTACCGGAAAGGACAACCACTTTGTCGCCTTTTTTTACATGCAGTTTTACGGTTTCGGACAATCCGGACACCCCCTTTTACTAGATTACTTCCGGTGCCAGCGAGATAATTTTCATGAAATCTTTATCCCTGAGTTCCCGGGCTACCGGTCCAAAAATACGAGTACCTCTCGGGCTTTTATCGTCTTTTATGATAACTGCCGCGTTTTCGTCAAACCGGATATAGGATCCGTCCGGACGGCGCAGGCCTTTATGCGAGCGAACGACAACGGCTTTTACTACGTCACCTTTTTTCACCACGCCGCCGGGAGATGCGTCTTTCACTGCGGCAACAATAATATCGCCGATATTGGCATAACGCCGGAAAGAACCGCCCAGAACCCGGATGCACATAATTTTTTTCGCGCCGGTGTTGTCGGCAACGTTCATCATGCTTTGCTGTTGAATCATAGTTGTCTGATCCTCCTTTCGCCATGTTCGGAGCTAAATTGAGGCGCCGCCACAGCAACGCCGTGATGCGTTAATTTACGACGGACTTTACTTCGCCCGTTCGACAACTTCCACCAAACGCCACCGCTTATCCTTGGATAGCGGCCGGGTTTCCATGATTTTCACAGTGTCCCCGGTATGGCTTTCGTTGTGCTCGTCGTGAGCTTTAAATTTTACCGTTTGTTTCACAGCCTTTTGATACAGCGGATGCTGCACCAGACGTTCGACCGCTACGACAACGGTTTTATCCATTTTATCGCTGACCACTTTACCCATTTTGATCTTGCGATCATTTCTTTCCTGGGTCATGTCGAGTCTGCCTCCCTTCACGCACTTTCATCAAGTATACCTATCTTGAATTTACGCCTGTCCAGCTTTTAGTTCACGTTCACGCTGAATGGTTTTAATCCGGGCAATGGTCTTTTTGATATCGGGAATCCTCATCGGATTCTCCAATTGTCCCGTAGCAAGCTGGAACCGGAGGTTAAACAGTTCTTCCTTCAGCTTGGCTACTTTCTGATCCAGCTCGGCGCCACTCAGTTCACGGATGTCTTTAACCTTCATCAACTTCACCACCCACTTCTTGCTCAGCGACAGCTTCCTCTTCGCGTTTCACAAATTTGGTCTTGATGGGCAGTTTGTGGGCGGCAAGACGCATAGCTTCACGAGCCACTTCTTCACTTACACCGTCCATTTCAAACATAACACGGCCAGGTTTTACCACTGCCACCCAGTATTCAGGCGAACCTTTGCCGCTGCCCATACGGGTCTCAGCCGGTTTTGCGGTAACCGGCTTGTCCGGAAAAATTTTGATCCATACTTTACCACCACGTTTGATATAACGAGTCATGGCAATACGGGCGGCTTCTATCTGACGATTAGTGATCCAGGCCGGTTCCAACGCAGCCAAACCGAATTCGCCATGAGCGACTTTATTGCCGCGATTGGCTTTGCCTTTCATCCGTCCGCGAAATTGCTTACGATGTTTTACTCTTTTTGGAATCAGCATTATTTTTCGCTCCCTTCAGCAACGGCAGCGGCGGGAACTTCTTTCTTGGCCTCAGGCAATATTTCACCTTTGTAAATCCACACTTTTACGCCAATCCGGCCATAAGTAGTATGGGCTTCCGCTGTGCCATAATCAATGTCTGCTCTCAGGGTATGGAGAGGAATGCTGCCTTCGCGATAGCCTTCGGAACGGGCAATTTCAGCACCGCCCAAACGACCACCGACCATCACTTTGATCCCCTTGGCGCCCATGCGCATGGTCCGGGTTACCGACTGTTTCATCGCCCGGCGGAATGCAATCCGTTTTTCCAACTGAGCAGCAATGTTCTCAGCTACCAAAGTGGCGTCCATTTCTGCCTGTTTGATCTCGGCAATGTTGATATCAACCACTTTATCGGTCAACCCTCTAACCATTTGTTTGATACTTTCGATACCACTGCCCTGGCGACCGATAACCATACCCGGTTTGGCGGTATGAATGGTCACCTTGACCCGGTTGGCCGCACGCTCAATAATGATCTGCGAAACACCGGCGATATACAGTTTGGCTTTTAAGGCCTTACGAATTTTTATGTCTTCGTGAAGATTTTTAGCATAATCTTTATCGGCATACCACTTTGCGTCCCAAGTTTTGATAATACCGAGGCGGAGACCATGCGGATTAACTTTTTGACCCACTGTTTTTCCCTCCTTTGTTCTTGGTCCTCAGTCTTACCGTTCCTTGACGACCAGTGTAACGTGGCTGCTGTGCTTTAAAATCTTGAAAGCCTGTCCACGAGAGCGGGGGTGAATCCGCTTCAAAGTGGGGCCCTGGTCCACGTAGACGGCAGCGACATACAGGGCATCAGAATTCATATCATAGTTATGCTCGGCATTGGCAACCGCCGACCGGAGCACGTTTTCGACAACCTCAGAGCCGATTTTCGGGGTGAATTTCAATATAGAGAACGCTTCGCCCACATTCTTGCCGCGAATCAGATCAACGACAATACGGATTTTGCGGGGCGCAATGCGAATATACTTAGCAACGGCTTTTGCTTCCATGTGTTAACCTCCTTTCGCGACTATCTCAAAGATGTAGAGCGTTCTTGACCGCCATGACCTTTATAGGTCCGGGTAGGAGCAAATTCGCCCAGTTTGTGACCAACCATATCTTCAGTAATGTAAACAGGTACGTGTTTACGTCCATCATGCACCGCAATAGTGTGTCCGATAAAGGTGGGAAGTATGGTGGAACTGCGCGACCAGGTTTTAATAACCTTTTTTTCATTAACGGCATTCATCGCAGTAATTTTTTTCATAACGCTTTCATGCACATAAGGTCCTTTTTTGATCGATCTCGACAACTTGATAGCCTCCCTTCCTGGTCTTACTTAAATAATTTATTTCGTGCGTTTCTTGACAATCATCTTGTCGGAAGTCTGATTCCGGCGGGTTTTGGCGCCCATGGCGCACTTGCCCCAAGGAGTAACCGGATGCTTACGGCCAATCGGCGAACGGCCTTCACCACCACCATGCGGATGGTCACAAGGATTCATTGCCACGCCGCGGTTAGCAGGACGAATGCCCATCCAACGCGAACGACCGGCTTTACCGATGGTGATATTTTCATGTTCAAGATTGCCCACCTGACCGATGGTGGCTTTACAGTTAATGTGTACTTTACGCAATTCGCCGGACGGCAAACGAAGCAATGCATGCTCGCCTTCTTTAGCCATTAACTGAGCCGAAGCACCAGCGGAACGTACCAGCTGTCCGCCTTTGGCAATCTTCAGTTCGATGTTATGGATCAGAGTACCGACGGGAATGTTTTTCAGCGGCAACGCATTGCCGACTTTGATATCAGCTTCAGGACCGCTTAAAATTTCATCGCCGACCTTCAAACCATTGGGAGCCAGAATATAGCGTTTTTCACCATCACAATAGTTCAAGAGCGCAATCCGCGAAGAACGGTTAGGATCATACTCAATGGTGGCTACTTTCGCCGGCACACCATCTTTATTGCGTTTAAAGTCAATAACACGGTACAGTCGTTTTACTCCGCCGCCTTGATGGCGAACGGTCAGTCGTCCCTGGTTGTTGCGGCCGCCATGTTTTTGCAGACGCTCAACCAAGGAGCGCTCCGGCTTGTCGGTCGTGATATCAGAAAAATCAGCAACAGTCATGAACCTTCTGCCAGGTGCGTAAGGTTTAAAACTTTTTACTGCCATTGGAGTCCCTCCTTAATACGAAATTCGTTATACGCCTTCGAAGAATTCTATCCGTTCGCCCGGCGCCAATTTTACAATTGCTTTTTTAAAGTCCGACCGTTTGCCTTGATGGCGGCCCATCCGTTTCATTTTACCCAGTACCCGAATGGTGCTTACGTTCAGAACTTTTACTTTAAAAATCTGCTCCACCGCTTGGCGGATTTCCACTTTGTTGGCTGTTAAAGGCACAACAAAGGTATATTTGTTTTCCTGCATCAAATCGTTGGATTTCTCCGTGATGTAGGGACGAATGAGTACGTCGCGGGGATTTGCCATTATGCCAGCACCTCCTCGATCTTGGCGACCGCCTCTTTGGTGATGAAGATTTTATCGTGGTGCAACAGGTCAAACATGTTCAGTCCCAAGGAGGTAATGGATTTCACGCCGGGAAGGTTCCTGGCGGATTTTTCCACGTTTTCGTCAGCTCCTCCAAGAATAAACAACGCTTTAGTATCCTGCGCCTGCAAGTTGCCCAGCATCGTCACCACATTTTTGGTTTTCGGTTCGGCAAAAGTAATGTTTTCCATTACCATCAACTCACCAGACACCAATTTTGCAGTCAGCGCGGACTTGATCGCCAAACGGCGAGCTTTCCGGGGCATTTTGAATTTATAGCTGCGAGGCTGGGGACCAAAGGTGGTACCGCCACCTACCCACAACGGAGAACGGATGCTTCCGGACCGGGCGCGACCGGTACCTTTTTGTTTCCAGGGCTTCTTGCCGCCGCCACGCACCAAACCTCTTGTCTTGGTAGACGCCGTGCCCAAACGCTGGCTGGCCAACTGCATAACAAGCGCCTGATGCATTACTGCCTCATTTACATCTACGCCAAAAACACTCTCATTCAGTTCCAGTTCACCGGTCTTAGCGCCGGTCATATCATATACTGCCACTTTCGGCATATAGCACTTCCTCCTTTCGATGTCCAATGTGTTCGGTCATTTTTCGCAACCGGCAACACATTGAATCTATTTTCCCGGCTTTACGGTATTGCGAATCACCACAAAACCGCCTTTAGGTCCGGGAACAGCGCCTTTAATTAATAACAAATTGCGGGCCACGTCAACTCTCACAACCGTCAGACGCTGTGTGGTAACCTTTTGTCCACCCATCCGACCCGGCAATTTTTTGCCTTTAAAAACTTTACCGCCGCCGCCGCTCATCCGCGAACCAATAGTACCTGGTTCACGATGGGACTTGGAACCATGACCCATGGGGCCGCAAGCGTAGTTGTGTCGCTTAATGCCACCGGCGAAACCCTTGCCGGTGGCAGTACCGGTCACATCTACCAGTTCGCCTTCACCAAACGCATCGGCGCTGACGAGTTGACCGACTGTATATTCAGAAGCATCCGGCAGGCGCAACTCACGAATAAATTTTACCGGTTTGGCGCCGGCTTTAGTAAAATGGCCTTTCATCGGTTTGGTCACTCTCTTCTCTTTTATAGCGCCAAAGCCGAGTTGCACCGCGTTATAGCCATCATTTTCCACAGTTTTGTTTTGCAGGACGACGTTGGGACCAGCTTCCACGACGGTTACCGGAACCACTCTGCCTTCCGGCGTAAAGATTTGGGTCATGCCCAGTTTTTTTCCTAAAATTCCTTTAGCCATTATCGCACCTCCTCCTACAGCTTGATCTCTATGTCCACACCGGCCGGCAGGTCAAGACGCATCAGTGCATCAACCGTTTTCGGGGTCGGCTCAAGAATGTCAATCAGACGCTTGTGAGTTCTCATTTCGAACTGTTCACGAGAATCTTTATTGACATGGGGTGAACGCAGAATGGTAAAAATATTTTTTTCGGTAGGAAGCGGAATCGGCCCGGAAACCAAAGCCCCTGTTCTTTTAGCAGCTTCGACAATTTTGGCCGCGCTCTGATCCAATGCCTTATGATCATACGCTTTCAGGCGGATCCTGATTTTTTGTTGTTTAGCCATTTTTAATGATTCCTCCTTATCGCCCAGTTTCTCTGAACGGACATTCTCGGTGGAAATTTCCCCGCGCGTGCGGGCCACCTTCCACGTCATCGCCAGGTATCCTGACGTAAGGGCGGTATAAAACCGCCCTTACCGGATTTAAGTACCTAAACCGTATTTACTACTCGTTGATTGCAGTAACCACGCCAGCGCCAACGGTACGGCCGCCTTCGCGGATAGCGAAACGCAGACCTTCTTCCATAGCGATCGGAGTGATCAGCTCGATGGACATCTGGATGTTGTCGCCGGGCATAACCATTTCT
>DATMYQ010000072.1:0-3646 GCA_035560935.1 Patescibacteria group bacterium
AGAAATGGTTATGCCCGGCGACAACATCCAGATGTCCATCGAGCTGATCACTCCGATCGCTATGGAAGAAGGTCTGCGTTTCGCTATCCGCGAAGGCGGCCGTACCGTTGGCGCTGGCGTGGTTACTGCAATCAACGAGTAAAGCGCTGCACTGCGTTTGAGAATAGCTTGAGACAGAGAAACGCGGAGGCATCATTGCTTTCGCGTTTCTTTCTTCATACCGGCAACGGGAATTCGGTATTGGAACATATTTTTCTGTAGAAAGATAAAAGCCGGCAGAGAGATTTTACCAGTTTTAATGAGATTATTTGTTCTGATGTTTCTGGCAAGAATACTTGACACTTGGAGGTAAGTGTGCTAAATTATATCAGTGACGTTATGCGATTAGGTCATTATGTCCTATTTTCCATATTTACAGGTAAGTGAGGTGTAAGTGATGCGCAATGCCGTGACGTTGGCCTGCTCCGAGTGTAAACAACGGAACTATCAGACCAATAAGAACAAGAAAAACGATCCGGATAGAATAGAACTGAACAAATATTGCAAGTTTTGCAAAAAGCAAACTCCGCATAAAGAAACCAAGTAAACGCGGTATGACTTTGTCAATTCTGTTGTGGCGGGTATAACTCGATGGTAGAGTAGTGGTCCCAAACTGTTGACGATAGGTTCGGTTCCGGCTGTCCCTGCCAGCGAAGTATAGTACTGTTACACCGAAGAGAAAAACAGGGATGTGAGATAATGGCAGCCCAAGAGGTAACGGCGCAGACGGGGACTGTGCGTCTGAAAAAGTTTTTGCGGGAAGTTAAGGCTGAACTAAAAAAAGTGTCGTGGCCGAACAAACAAGAACTGGCGGCTAACACGGGAGTCGTTTTTATTTCCGTTGTTTTAGTAGCAGTAGTGATATGGGTTGTCGATACGGTGCTTACTGAAGCCTTAAAAGTGCTGATAAAGTAGGCTGGGGAGGAGGGGAACGTCCTGGGCGTTCCTTGCGGTTATGGAATCCGATAAACTAGAAAGACAGTGGTATGTGATCCACACCTATTCCGGCTATGAGAATAAGGTGAAAGCTAATCTGGAAAAGAAAGTTCATTCGCTGGGGATGGAAAACGAAATTTTCCATGTGCTGGTGCCTATGGAAGATGAAGTGGAAATCAAAGACGGCAAGAAAAAAATCACCAAGCGAAAGGTCTTTCCCGGTTATGTTCTCGTGGAGATGATCGTCACCGACCGGTCTTGGTACGTTGTTCGCAATACACCGGGTGTAACCGGTTTTGTCGGTTCCGGGACCAAACCTATTCCGCTAAGTTTCCATGAAGTAAAGCATATTCTCAAAGCTATGGGCATCGAGGAGACTCGCTTGCGTCCCAAACTGGATATTGATTTGCATCAGATGGTGAAGATTACTTCCGGTGCGTTTGAAAATTGGTCAGCCACAGTGACGGAAATTTTTCCGGAACGGGGTAAATTAAAAGTACTGGTGAACATGTTTGGACGTGAAACGCCGGTAGAATTGGATTTTTCTCAGGTGACCAAACTTTAATCGCATGACCGAGAATTTTGAGACCGCTTAGTTATCAAAAAAAGGAGGTGCAAGCAAATGGCGAAAAAAGTTATAAAAATGGTAAAATTGCAGGTTCCTGCAGGTAAGGCAACTCCGGCGCCTCCCGTAGGCCCCGCACTTGGCCAGGCTGGCGTGAACATCATGGCTTTCGTTAAAGAATTCAATGAAAGAACTGCCCAGCAGGCTGGATTGATTATTCCTGTTGAAATCACTGTGTTTGAAGACCGTTCTTTTACGTTTATTACTAAAACCCCGCCTGCGGCCATTCTATTGAAAAAAGCTGCCGGGATTGAAACGGCTTCCGGTGAACCCAACAAGAAAAAAGTGGCCAAACTGGCACGCGCTAAAGTGCGCGAGATTGCCGAGACAAAAATGCCCGACCTGAATGCTGCCAACGTGGAAGCCGCTATGCGGATGATCGAAGGTACGGCTCGCAGCATGGGTATTGAGATTGTTGACTAATTCCGGATCTGTTTGACGGGACGGATTGGTCAGTGGGAGGATACTTCGTTTCCGTTATTACCACAAAGGAGGACGAGAAAGATGCCGAAACCTGGTAAAAAATATCAGGAAGCCATTAAATTGGTGGAAGAAGATAAACTATACGATCCCGAAGAGGCAATGGAACTGGTGAAAAAAACAGCCACTGCCAAATTTGATCAAACGGTGGAAGTTGCCGTAAAATTGGGTGTTGATCCCAAGCATGCTGATCAGCAGGTTCGTGGCGCGATTGTACTGCCCCACGGTACCGGTAAGACTAAAAAGGTTTTGGTTTTTGCCAAAGGTGAAAAAGCCAAAGAGGCAGAAGCTGCTGGCGCTGATTTTGTTGGCGCGGAAGATATGGTGGAAAAAATTCAGGGCGGTTGGACTGACTTTGATGTTGCTGTCGCCACTCCTGATATGATGGGACTGGTTGGCCGGCTGGGTAAAATTCTCGGACCGAAGGGCTTAATGCCGAATCCGAAAGTGGGAACGGTAACTTTGGATGTAGAACGGGCCCTGAATGAGATTAAGGCTGGTAAAATTGAGTACCGAACCGATAAAGCGGGTAACATTCATGCGCCGCTTGGCAAGGTATCATTTGACAGTGTAAAATTAGTTGAGAACTTCCAAACCCTGATTGATACATTGATAAAGGTTAAGCCTGCGGCGGCAAAAGGCCAGTATATCCGCAGCATTTACCTCAGTGCTACGATGGGCCCTGGAATTCGGGTCAATCCGCTGAAAGCCCCCGGCAAAAAAGAATAGCCTTTGATAGTGGCTGTAGACAGCAGGTATTGTGAATGTAAGGACCATAGGTGGTCCGCCTGCCGAGGCCGGGGATTGCAGTCGTGACGATGTCATGGACGGCCTCCGGTATTTACTGCCGAGGGGTCGTTTTAATTTTGACGGCAAAAATCTGTTCATTGTTGCGTTTGAAGACTGTGAGGGTCTTTCTTACAATTCTGTTAAAGGAGGTGTAACTATGGCAATTACCAAAGAAAAACAACAAGCCGTTGCCGACTTAAAAAATAAGCTGGCTCAGACCAAAGGTGCGGTGTTAACCAACTATCGCGGTCTAAATGTGGCACAGGATACCCAGCTTCGTGCTAAACTAAGGGATGCGGGCGTGGAATATCGGGTGGTGAAAAACACCATGACCCGGATTGCAGCTCAGGAATTGGGTATTGAAGGACTGGAAGCCTATCTGGAAGGGCCTACCGCCATTGCGATTTCCACTGTGGATCCTGTCGCTCCGGCTAAGCTTATTGCTGATTTCATCAAAGAAAATAAATTACAAATGATGGAAGTCAAGGGTGGCCTTCTGGATGGTAAAGTGATTGATCCCAATGGCGTCAAAGCCTTGGCAACACTACCGCCCAAAGAAGTGCTTATTGCGCAGGTTCTGTGTGGTATGCAGGCGCCGATTGTTGGTTTCGTCACTGTTCTTTCGGGCACGTTGCGTAATCTGGTTTATGCGCTTGATGCAGTGCGTAAACAAAAAGAATCGGCCTAATGAAACGAAATTAAAAAATAAAATGTGTGGAGGTATTTAACATGTCTAAAGATCAAATTATGGAAGCTATTGAGAAAATGACGGTACTG
>DATMYQ010000073.1:0-2095 GCA_035560935.1 Patescibacteria group bacterium
ATACTGTCAATAAGTTTTTTATCTTTGCGACTTTTAAATAATATCAGTCATAACAATAAAGTTAAGCAGTCTGAAAAATTTGAGGTTTCTTGTCAGACTGTTTTTGCGCTCTCAACAGGTTTTCTCCGTATCCAATCAGAGAACAGTTTGCACTGTTCTAAAAACAGCATAAACTGACTGCGTCAATTTTAATCTTTTTCAAGCGTACGCATTCGAATAACTAAATAAGATACGTATTTTCCTGAAGTTAAAAGGAGTGGATGATTTGCCGGACAAATTTTTGTTAAATCGCGGACTCGAATGTATAGCCACCGGAGACTTTTCCGAAGCCACCGAAAAATTCCGACAGGCCATCGCCGCAGACCCTGATGATGCCGAAGCATACAACTGCCTGGGAGCCGTACAATATAAATTGAACCTCTTTACAGAGGCTGAATCTTCATTGCGCCAATCGCTCGAACACAATCCTAAAAACCCCGACGCCTTATGCAACCTGGGGGCGCTGTTCATCAGCAGCCAACGTCTGGAAACCGCCCAAACCTATCTTGAACAGCTCATTCAAATCCGTCCGGATTACCCGGCGGCTTATAATAATCTAGGTTTCATCCAGATGCAAAAAGGTCTTTTCTCCGAGGCCAAGCTTTCTTTTCGGCGTGTCATTGAACTCAATCCCCATTCTCCGGATGCCTACAATAATTTAGGCCTCATCCAAACACAGGAAGGATCTTTTGAAAAAGCCGAGGCTTCTTTTCGTCGATCCCTGGAACTCAATCCAAAATTCCCGGACGCCTGCAATAATCTGGGTATTGTGCTAAAGTACCTGCATCGCCGGCAAGAAGCCACTTATTATTTTCAGCAGGCCCTGCGGTTGAATCCTCTTTTCCCGGCCGCGTATAACAGCCTCGGAACCATCCTAACCGAAACCGGCCGCCACGACCTCGCTGAACAGTGTTTTCGCCGTGCCATTCGCCTTAACCCGGATTATCCGGACCCTTATCACAACCTCGGCGTACTATTCACCAATTTAAATCATCTGGCTCAAGCCGAGGACTGTTTTCGCCAAGCCCTTGCGCTCAACCCCCGCTTCACCGATGCGGAGTTTTCCCTCGCCACCCTATACCTGCTCCAGGCACGCTATGAAGAAGGCTGGGAAAAATACGATAAATCCAGAATGATCAAGCACCGTCAGGATCAACCGGATATTCCCCGCTGGCAAGGAGAAAGTCTGTCCGGCAAAAAGATATTGCTATATTATGAACAGGGTTTTGGCGACACCCTGCATTTTGTCCGCTATGCGCACTGGGTCAAAAAATTGTCTGCGCAGACGGTTTTGTGGGTTCAAAAACCACTGCGGCGTTTAATTGCTGCTTCCTTTCCCAGGCTTGAGGTCTATGGTATTAAAACGATCCATGAGCGGTCGCCGGAAGGCTTCGATTTTTCCTGTCCCTTGCCTAGTCTGCCCCGGGTTTTTAATACCTCATCCGCCAGCGTACCCCGGAAGATTCCATACATAAATGTTTACTCAGAAATTGTCGATAGATGGAAAAAAACAGTGGGCCGGACCGTCGCAAGCAACCGCTATAAAGTAGGCGTAGCTTGGGCCGGCAACCCGAATCATCATAATGACTGCAACCGTTCCATCCCCCTGGATACATTCGCAAATCTGTTTGCCGCGAACGACGTGGCCTGGTTCAGCCTGCAGGCCGAGGTCTCGCCTCCGGATCTGGCGAAATTTCCGTCCAAGGTCTTTCACCAGCCCGGTCAATTCAGTGACTTTGCTGAAACGGCCGGTCTGATCATCCATCTGGATTTAATCATCACTGTCGATTCCGCCGTGGCGCATTTGGCTGGGGCACTGGGGAAAAACACCTGGCTGCTCCTGCCCTTTGCCCCGGATTGGCGCTGGCAGTCCGACCGCGAAAACACCCCCTGGTATCCCACCCTGCGCCTATTTCGTCAAAACAGAATCGGGGATTGGTCGGAAGTGCTGACGAGAGTAAAAGGCGCATTATCTCAGCAGCTTCAAACTTCTCAGCGTTAATGCCAAAAAGCTTCCAGCTATTCTATGGCAGAATACGTTTACCCTCATTTATAA
>DATMYQ010000074.1:0-18971 GCA_035560935.1 Patescibacteria group bacterium
GAATATACCCATTCAGGATATCAAAAACTACCTGCAAAACCGCAATCTTGAAAATTTCGAGCAGATCATTCAGGAAAAAGCCAAGGAGTGCGACCGAGTCATCGCCGAAACAGAAAAACTAAAAACCAGCCTGCAGTTATCTTTAAAAGCGATTGAGAAAATACGTCAAACTCGCCTCGATCAAATCCAGCTCAATTTCCAGGAAGAAAAATTGCTATATCTTAGCGAATTTTTGAGTGAAAACATGACCATGCGCGACCGGATCAAAATCCTATCCCGTCACAATCAGACCGCTTTTTCTCCCAAACATTTCAAAGAGCTAACCACAGGCTGGATCGTGAACAAAGAGGACTTTTTTACCGAAAAATTCAATAAAACGCAACAATTTTTCACGCCGGTTTCTCCTTCGTTCTCAAAAAAACACAGTTTTACCCGCCCGGCAGGATTATATCTAACCCTGCGTTTTGAAGGCACTTATTATCAAAAAATATCCGCCGCATTTAGCAAAATTGAAAATTTCATGCAACGCAATCATTTAAATGCAATGAGTGATGTCTATGTTTTTCCCCTGAAAAACCACTGGATCACCGAAGACCTAAAAACATACATTAACCAGATTTCATTTCAGGTGGAAAGCACCGATGATATGCCAACCGAGCCTCCACAGGATTAAATCTCTGACGGAAGGGATACATGTGGCTGGAATTCCGGCGTTTTTCTAAAAGCTTATCTGTTGGCAGCAACTATGCTTCCGTTACCCGTCTCCTGATCGATTTTCTTTTGCAAACAGGCAAGCATCATCTGTTCCCAAGTATCCCTCAAAACATCGATTTCACCTTTAGGAACAAGGGGCGCAATCACGGAACATTTTCTGCCCAGATTCCGCAAGATTTCATTACCCCACTCACGGGCTTCGTCCGCCGCCAGCAGTTCCCACTGCAGTTGGTCCATTAGATGCGCATACAAAGAGCTGGCGACAACGGCCTGCGAAGTTCTCTCCCAGTGGTTCAAACAATCCAGGAAAGTCTCTTTTCCCTCGCTGCATTCCTGAATACCCTGATATCTTTTCCATAAGCCATCGGCGCTAATTCCAAACCGCTTCATCCGTCGCAGTACACTGTGCTGCATATCCGGCGATAAGCCCGTCTGTTTCAGCAGCGCTTCCTTCACCGCCGGTTTTACGGCCAATCCGATCAATTCACCCAACTTATTATGTTTTCCCGCTCCTTCAAAATATAACGGCGATTGCGGATTCGTCACAACAATTGTTTGATCGGTACCGGAGCCAGTTGCCAAACCGGTCGAATACAGGCTGCCCGCCATTAGTTCCTGTAAGGCGGCAGTTTTGGCCTCGGTGCAGGTCACCAACGCCCGGGCCATAATTCCCGGCGGCAAGTCCGCGTCAATCACCAGCATAATGTTAATAGTTCCCGGTTTATGCTCCCTGATTTTTTCCACCGGCGAATAATGTGGAGTCGGGTCGCCTACCCGCCCGCCGTTACCTTCAACCCCCGCCGTTGCGATTGCGGTTACCGTCAACTCCCGAAATTTTTTTACGACAATCGCCACATTTTCCATACTCGCCGCAGTTCCCATCCCGGTCGTCTGGTCGGGATCAAACCCGACATTACGGGCCATTATCCTCATATGCTCTTCATAAGTATCCGCCAATAGCCGGCAATGACTGCCATCATCGGGGCCGCAATTGTGATTGAATACCCCGGTCAAGTCTTCCCGGTAAGCGCCATTTAGCAATGAAGTACTCAACACTTTTCGCGGCGCGTTAAAAGATATAGAAATACTTTTGCTGTCCGGTTTCCAAACCACACGATCTCCCATCGTTAAAGTATGCAATACGATTTCTGCCTGCATCAGAAACTACCCCCGTTCAAAAATTATATTCCACGCCCATTTGGTAATTGCGTCCCGGAGCAGAGTACCAGTAAGTCTTGCTGGGATTTCCATCGCTGCCTTGTTCCGCATAAAATTTATTAAAGAGATTATTCACCTTCACATATACTTTGGTGTCTTTGGACGCTTTGTAATTAACCGTTAAATCCCAAACCCAGAAATTCTTGAACTCGCCCACAACATTTTTTCCATAGCCGCCCTCACGGTTAATGATTCCTCTGCCATTAAGAACCGCATTGATTTTGTCCTTGTCGTAATCCAAGCCAATGTTCCAAGTCCCCCGGGGAAGAAAACCGTTTCTGTTGGCGTTGGAGGTTGCTGAGGCCGGATCAATATAAATGTATGTATAGCCTAAATTCATTTGGAGATTTTTACTAAAATCTTTAGTGAAACGCAGCCCCCAACCATGGGAATCTTCTTGGCCGGTATTGTAATACTGATACCAGGGAGCACTGGATAAATAACGATAACCAATTACGTTTTCTGCATGCTGTTCATAAATGTTAAAGCTTCCGGTAAAGGTGTCATTGAATTTATGGTTTACGCCAAATTCAACGGTGTTACCTTCCTCTGGTTTTAAATCTTCACTGCCTATTTTCGAAAAAATCTGATACTGATTGGGAGCTACAAAGAATTCTTTGTAGCTAATGTAATAGTTGGTTTTGTCATCCTGCCGATAACCCAATACAGCACTGGGCGTGGTATGGTCGCCGTATTGAGAGTGACGATCAAACCGTATCCCCGTGGTCAAATTCCAATACTGATCAAAATTCCATTCGTCTTGTAAAAAGAGCGCCTTATTCGAGAGTTTTTTGTCTTGATATGTTTCTGCATTTAGTGTTGAACCTGCATAATATGCTGAATAATAGTTATTTACCTTATCTTCGTAGTAGTCAAAACCACCTGTTAATGTGTGTTTTTTATCGGCTTTATAAGTTAATTGTCCGCTAAAGCCGATGGTTTCCAAGTCCATATACCATATCGTAGGACTGGTGTAATTATCCTTCAACACACTTTTGTTCCTATATGCCGAAAAATTTCCGGATAATTTATCTGAGAACTTTCGGTCATAGATAATACTTAGTTTATCATTGTCTTTTTTTCCATAATCTCTGGTTGTATTAAAGGATCCTCCATCCGGTCGCTGGTAGTCCAGTTTATAACTTTGATAACTAAGTGCTAGGGATGCATTTTCATCGAAGTTTTTTCCGACTTTAAAATTCAGGGCCGTCGAATCAATATCATTAATGACAGAATTTCCTTGCGCATCTTTAAAATCGCCCATGGTTCTTTTTTGCGCGTCAATGCTCCAAAAATAACCATTCTTACTGCCGCTGTGGGAAAAGTTATACTGCTCGTTGCCGTAGCTGCCATATTCAAGGCCGAGCTTGCTCTGGATTTCACCGTCTTTCAACTTCCGGGTAATAATATTGATAACCCCGCCCTGTGCATCGGAGCCGTATAATGTCGATGCCGATCCTTTCAGCACTTCAATACGCTCAATCATATTCATATTGACAAACTCACCGATAGGCGCTTTGCTAAACACGCTGCCATTGGTATTGGCCCGCATACCATCTATTAAATAAACTACATTGGCTGACCCGTTGATATACAGACCATTTGAGCTGTAGTTTTCACCGCTGGCACCATAATTCATAATGGTAACGCCCTGAACGTGGCGTAAAGCTTCACTTACATCCGCATAATGGTTTTTCTCAATATCTTTTCGAGTAACCACGCTAATATTGGCCTTTGCTTCAAATTCCTTGACCGGCGTCTTTGTGGCCGTGACCACAATCTGGTCAAGGTCATAGTTTGGAACCTCCTTTTCCGCCTCCGCCGCCAATACTGGTGCTGTACAAAACATCACACTCCCTAAAATCATACTTATAAGTGCTTTGTTCTTCTTCCTGCTTTTAATCCTTCTCATCTTCTCCTCCTGTTTTTAATGGCTTGCGGCATATCATTTCAAACATAAAAAATCCCGGCCACAGCCGGGAGAATGCCGCAGCCAATATTTGTTTTACCGGTTAAAAAGTCCCGGCGCTGTTAACGCCGGGACGAAATAACGGTACGAACACCTTGTGCGTACGTTCATCTCCTCCCCATCGCTCGTGGGTCAAACGGTGACTACTTAACAGGCAGTTCTCCTGGCTCTGGATCATAGCGCTTTCAAACCTTCCCAGAGCTTTCGCCCCAGTGGCATACCTTGAATTTGCTCCCCATTACAGTGGCGGGACCGCGCCGGAATTTCACCGGTCTTCCCTATTAAGCCCTTAATGGCACCTGTCACATTATATTTAATTAATCAATCGTGTAAACTGATTATTTTGGCATAATCCGGGTCTCCTGACGCATGAATAATGCGTGAAAACAGCTTAATAGCCTTTTCATCCAAATTTATTCCGGTAAAATGCGCTCCGATAATTTCGATGCTTTTGTTTCAATTTTGTGAGGCTCAACAATATAATTCATCATCCATCTTCCATCTTCCCCTTTTTCCATTTATAACGTTATCGATTAAACTACAATTCACTCGCTGTAGCGGTCATATAGCCATGAACCCCAAATGAAAAACATTGCTGTCAACACCAACAGCATAAACGCCGCCCCCATTGACTCGGAATTCCAGGCAACAGATCGCTAAAGAGTATTTAGTGTCCCGATCGGGGAAAAACGAGCTGCTTCGGCAATCCATGGCGGCAAATTTTGCAAAGGAAAAAACGAACCGCCAAAAAAGGTCATCGGTGTGATAAAAAAATTATTAATCATTGAAACGTCGTCAAAATTTTTCACCAGCATACCCACCACGACCCCCATTGCGGCAAAACAGCAGGAACCACCAACAATACCGGTCACCGCCAAACCGTTCAATCCAGCAACATCAAAAACTCCCCAAGCAATCAAAAAAACGATACTGCCAAAAATCACCCCTCTCACTACGCCGGCCAATACCAGTCCCATAATGACTTCCCAGGCAGCGATCGGGCTTAAAACGATACTGCGAAAGTTATAAAAATACAAGCGGCCTGTACTCACGGAGGACGACGTCTGCTGAAAAGCATTCAACATAACCGTTACTCCCATTATTCCTTTGGCCAAAAAGGGTAAATAACCACCGTCTACATTGATTCTGCCTCCCAACCCCAAACCAAATGAAAATAAATAGATAAAGGGAAATATAATGGATGAAAAGACATAGCCCATCTTACCAATTCTTTTCCATAGCACCAGCATTTCCAGCCGGTATATAGCATACCATCCCATTATTCATCACCCGCTCTGGCCAGTTTGATGAACATTGATTCCAGCGCCCCCATCATTTGTCCACCCTTACCCTCCTCTTGACGGATACCCTCCGGCGTATCCAACAGCACGATACGACCCTCCTTCAACATGGCTACCTGTTGGCAGAGCTGCTCCGCTTCCTCCATGTAATGCGTAGTTAACACAACACTTTTGCCCCTCCCGGTTAGTCGCCGGACAATGCTCCATAATTCCTGTCGGACGTCCGGGTCAAGCCCCACCGTTGGCTCATCCAGCAGCAAAAGCTCCGGATCCGGCAGAAGCGCCCGGGCGATCAGTGTCCGGCGCGCGACTCCACCTGACAGTATTCCCACCTGTTTATGTCTGCTTTGCTCCAGATTAAACTCCGCCAGTACTTCGTTAATCCGCCGTTTCAGCCCGGGCACAGCAAAAAGTCTGCCATAAATCGTCAATGCCTCTTCCACTGTCAACTCCCGCTCCAAATTATTGTCCTGCGGCACTAATCCAACGGATTTTTTTAGCGCGGTTGAATGATCCGCGCGATTCCTACCGAAAATCATGACCGTTCCGGAGGTAGGTTTCGTCAATCCAGAAATCATCTTTATTACCGTCGTCTTGCCAGCGCCGTTGGGACCCAGCAATCCAAATATTTGCCCTGCTGGTATTCTCATAAATAAATCATCAACAATTTTTCGACCGGCATACACTTTTGTCAATGCTGTCAATTCCACAGCATAAAGCGATTCTTGCGCCTGTTCAGCCACGATATCTTCACTACTCTCTTTTTCGTTACGTCTTTCGTAATCAATTTCCCGCTATGATCGAAGATTTTTTGAGCGAGGGTTACAACTCCGCACCCAAACGCTTCAGCATTTTTTTTGCCATGCCAATAGCCTCTTGCGATTCCTTTCCCTCCGGTACGTTGATCAACAAACTTTTATAAGCGGCAACCGCCTCGTCATTACGTTCCAATTTCTGCAAACAAACCGCTTTTACCAAATAAGCTCCCGCATGCGCGGGCTGCATTACAATGACCTGCTCCAGATCGCCGATCCCCAGTTCATATTCCCCTCTGTAATAATGGCATACCCCGCTTTGGAAACGGGCGTTGATATCACCGGGCGATATTTCAATCACTTTACTATAATCCGCCAAGGCGGCCTCATACTGTTTTGCTGTGCCGAAAGCCTGGGCGCGGGCCGTATAGGCCAGAAGGTTGTTCGGATCCAGTGTGATTGCCCGATTGTAATCCGCCAGCGCCAACGCCGTCTGATTTCGGCTTGCATAGATTTTTCCCCGGTTTACGTAATTCTGCACATCTTGCGGATGCCCGGCAATGGCTTTTGTCAAAGCCGCAATTTGAGCTTCCGCTTCATTTTCTTGTTTGTCGGCGGCCAAAACTGTCGATACGCTGGCCATAATAATCAAGATAACAACCATTGAAACTATTTTCTTCAATATACAACACTCCTTTCCGAACTGCCCTGTTCGCCCAGCAAACTAATATTGTTGTTTATTCGGGAAACAAACTCTTCCGTCGTCAGGACCACTACCCCCGATCGCTCCGCCAGCTCGCGGTATAGACAAGTTGCCTCTCCGCCGGTAAAATCCCTTTTTTTAATGGAACTATCTTCGATCAAAATCAGATTGACAGCGGTGAACGCCGCCCGCAGATTCTCAATATTTTGCTGTCCGTAACAAATATTTCCCAAAACCGTCAAATCCGCCGCCATAATTTTTTTTCGGTGCTGCAACAGCTGTTTCGCATTAATAGCACAAAAGGAAATGCCTTCAACATAATCAATGCCAAATGCGGCGGCCACTTCCGCATCCGTATCGCCGCCCTGCAGCACTCCGGCAGTCAAAGGATAGTTGTTTTCATACAACACACGCATGAGATCGCCGGCAGCTCCGCCGCCGCCAATAATATGGATGTGGGGTTTTCTTGTCGTTTTATCACTGACCGCATAAGTATGAATGTCCAAATTTCCCGTTATTTTGTTCAAGAACACTGCCGCCTGTAAACCATAAGCCCTCTCTAAATTATCCACGGTCAACACTTCCGCCGGAATGCCATCCGCGACAATTTTCCCTGCCGCCAATAGAATCAGTCGCGAACAAAACTTAGCCGCCAGCTTAATGTCATGAGCAATGATCAACACGCTTTTTTCTTCTTTACACAGGGACTGGCAATAGCGGAATATTTCCTCCTGATAGACCAGATCCAGACTGGCCGTCGGCTCATCCAGAAAGATCAGCGGCGTCTCCTGGGCCAATACTTTTGCCAATAAAATGCGCTGCCGCTCACCACCGGACACCTGATTAACAGGCTTGTCCGCCAAATCTTCAACACCGGTAAAAGCCATATATTTTTGAGCGATACGGCGGTCTTCCTCCCTTTCGTGCTGCCACCATTGCAAGTAAGGATAGCGTCCAGCCAACACGAGCTCCAGCGCGGTGAAGCCAAAACCAACGTTGACTTCCTGTTGCATATACGCAATCAGGCGAGCCGCCTTCTTATCACTTAAACGATGAATCGGATGGTCAAACACGCTGACTTCTCCGGAAACAAGCGGTAGCATGCCCCGTAAACCTTTTAACAGTGTGCTTTTGCCGGCTCCATTGGGCCCAATGATACCGACAAATTCCCCGCGGCCAACCCGGAAATTACAATTATTTATAATTTTATTTTCGCCGATGTTCACGCATACGTCAGCAACGACCAGTGCATTTTGTCCTGCTCCTGTCATGACAGACCGCCTCCTTTTTGCGTACGGCGCAACAGATACAAAAAGTACGGCGCACCCATCAGCGCGGTCATAATGCCCACGCGAACCTCCGCCGGCGAAATCAGCAAACGGCCAATAGTATCGCAACTGATCAAAAACAAACCGCCGGCCAACGCACAGACCGGCAGTAGCACCCGGTGCTCAGGGCCGATCAACAACCGCATAATATGGGGCACTACCAGCCCGACAAAGCCGATGGACCCGCTGACGCAGACCGCGGTCGCCGTAGTAACCGATGCCACAAATAACAACAACAATCGCAAGGCGAACACCGGCAGCCCGACGGAACGGGCCTCGGCTTCGCCCAAAACCAGGATATTCAAATGGCGGGCCAGTAGACACAAAATGGCAATACCAACGACAACCGGTCCCCCTGCTAAAAGCACATGTTCCCAACGGCGGAAATCAAGACCGCCAACCATCCAGAACAAAAATTCGCGCAAACGGTATTCATTCATAAAAGTGAGAATACCTGAAGTCAGTGCGCCCAGCAACATGCTGACGGCTACTCCCGCCAATAGCAGCGTCATCACCGGGATTTTACCGTCCTTCAGGGATAATGCGACCGTAACCCCCACCGCCAACAACGCCCCCAACAACGCAAACAGTGGCATATAGTACATCCCATAGGCCGTCAGTCCCAGCGCAATCGCAATCACCGCCCCCAAAGAGGCGCCGGCTGAAACGCCGATGATCCCGGGATCCGCCAACGGGTTGCCAAATACCCCCTGCATCACCGCCCCCGATACGCCGAGCGCCGCCCCGACTAAAATCCCCACCAGAATCCGCGGCATCCGGATATGCCAGACAACTGCCGTCTGCTCCGGCGTCGGCGCTGCGCCTGTCAACGCCGCCAGTCCCAGTTGCTGTCCCAAAATGGACAGCATCGTCATCAGCGGCACCGGTACCTGCCCGGCGCCTAATGATAACAAGCTGACGCTGACCAACAGCAGGCCAAGCCCAGCCATAACCAGTACTTTGTTTTTTCTTCCCTTTCCCATCCCGAACCAACCTTTCTCTTATTCCTGGCGAAACAGCTGCGGATACGCCGCCTGAGCGACACTGCGCACACCTTTGACAATATGCTGGGAGGTGCAGAACAGATAGCGGTCCGGTATCTGAATCAGCCTTTTTTGTTGTACCGCCCGCACGGTTTGCAGCGCCGGGTCATCCTGCACTTCCTGCTTATATTGATTCAGATCTTTTTTGCCGGTATAATCCCAGGTCGGCAGCAACAAAAAATCCGGATTAATCTGCACCAGCTGTTCCTTGCTCAAAGAACCGTTCGTGTCCAGCCCGGCAATTGCCGCGGCATTCCTCACCCCAGCCTGCCGGCAAATATCATCGAAGGTGCTGCCGATACCGCCGCTGCCACCCATATTGGAAAAACGGGCCGCTACCTGGCGCTCCGTCTCCGGCAGAGATTGCACCTGGGCGGAAACTTCCGCCAGCGAATGATCCATTCGCGAAATCAGGACAGCCCCTTTTTCCGATTCCCCGACAAGCTGGGAGATTTCGGTGATATTCTGACGAACTTGTGCGATACTGCGTGCACTTTTAAAAACATACACCGGCAGTCCCGCGTCCCGCAACACCTGTACCAGGTCCAACGGTTGCCAGTCAGGAAATAATACCAGGTCGGGGTTCAGGCCAATGACCGCCTCCGCGTTAGCACGAACTTTGCCTTTTACTTGTTTGGCTTCCTCGGTAATGTTTGATATCCCGACGTCATCCGATGTATAGGTTAACGCGGCAATTTGGCTTACCGCCACTAACTCCATCAAGATTTCATCACTGGCAATGCTTAAAGAAACGATCCGCTGGGGCTTATGAGGCACAGTTAACTTAAACCCCTGACTGTCAATGACTTCGCGCCCACCAGGACCAGCCAATTTATCCGGTGACTTCAACGAACAACCGCTGCCGCTTAACAGGCAAAACATCATCCATACCGCCACTATCATTTTGAGCTGTCGCACTTTTTCCCCCGTCCTTCCTCATTCCGGGTAAGCCGCGTTCATAATATCCCGGACGGCGTACACGATATCCTGCGAAGCGCAGTACAAGTACAAATCGGGTATCTGCACCAGACGTTGGGCGCGAATCGCTTTGACCGTTTGCAGCGCCGGGTCATTTTGCAGTTCTGCTCTTATCTTGTCCACATCCAATTTGCCGCCCTTCCAGGTGGGCACCAAAATCAGATCCGGATTAACGCTAATGATGCACTCTTTCGTCAGCGTGTCGTTTTTCCCTAAACCGGCTGCCGCCGCGCCGTTAATCACGCCAGCGTAGCCACATACATCATCAAATAAGCTGCCCTTACCGCCATAAGTAGCCATATGAGAAATCAGCACCAGAGTTTGGCGGCGCTCCGGCGGTATGGACTGTACTTTCGCAGCGATTACCGTCAACTCCGTCTCCATACGGCTCAACAGTCGCGCACCGGCTTCTTCTTCCCCGATCGCCGCAGCAATCTCGCGGATCGCCTGTTTGACTTCAGCAACGCGGGACGGTCCTTTGCTGACAAACACCGGCAGTCCCATATCACGTAACGTCTTGATCAGTTCCGCCTGATTCCAGTCCGGGGCGATCACCAGATCGGGCCGCAGCGACAGAATCATTTCAGCGTTATACTCCCGCATCCTGGCCGGTATCAGCGGCGCTTTATCGGCAATCGTCGAAATCCCGGGATCATCGGCCAGATAATGCAGTGCCACCACTCGTTCCGTCTGCGTCATAGCCAACACCATCTCATCGCTGGATAGGGCTAAAGTAACAATCCGCTGTGGCTTTTGCGGCAATTTCAAGACCGTTCCCTGGGTGTCAGTCACCTGATAGCCGGTATTTCCCGTTGGCGCGGCAACAGGGGATTTCAAACCACCGGCGCAGCCGGTAGTCAGCAACAGGCAAAACAACGCCACCAATGCAGTAACAAGCAATGCGTCTCCACCTTGCACCCTGACCGTCGCAAACCTCCGCCACTCGAAAGGCGCCCCGTTGTCTTGTCTACCCATCTCCCCGTTCCTCCAACTCACCCTCAATCGACAAATACAACTGTTCCAATTCCCGTTTCGTATTTTCATTCGCATTCCATAATCCCCGTTGCGCCGCTTCCAGCAGGGTCTCCGCGATCCGCTGCAACGCCCAGGGATTGACGTCTTTCATCCATTCCCGCATATCGGCGTCCAAGGCATACTTTTCCGCATATTTCTCATACATCCAGTCTTCCATCACATCACTGGTCGCATCCCATTGATAGCTATGGGCCACATAGTTCGACAAATCGGCGGCGCCTTTATAGCCGTGTTTTTTCATGCCCTCAATAAATTTGGGATTGATTGCTTCGCCGCGGAACAGGCGTTTTACTTCTTCCTCCACACTGCGCATCATAATCTTTTTACGGTCGGAACTGTCGCCGCAATAGGAACGGGGCGCTTCACCCTTGATGCTGCGTACCGCAGCGATCATTCCGCCGTGATAAGCATTATAGTCGTCGGAATTGAGCATACTGATCTCCCGGTTGTCAAGATTTTGAATCGTTACGTCGAGACTGCCCATACGTCGGCGGAAAAGCTCCGGCATATATGCCCCCTTCCCTTTGCCGCTGTAGGCGTGCGCCCCCCAGCGGACATAGACATCCGACAAATCATCAATCGTCTCCCAATTCTTCGCTTCCAGCACCGCGCCGACACCGGCGCCGTAGGTTCCCGGCGGATCACCGAACAAACGCCAACTGGCCTGCTCCCAGGCGGTAACACTGTCGATCCCCTCTTCTTCCAGAAGTTTCGAGTCAGCCGTGACATGTTTTTTTACAAAATTTTGTTCCGATGGCTCTGCCAATTGCAAAACCAGTTCCACCGCCTTATCCATCCAGGACGCCGCCATCGGCATACTGTCACGAAACAAGCCGCTGATCCTCCCGGTCACGTCAACCCGCGGACGTTTTAATTCCTCCAGAGAAATAACCTCCAGATCCACCACTCGCATACTGCCTTTTTGCCATACCGGTTTGACCCCCATCAAGTACAGAAACTGGGCGATGCATTGGCCGTGGCTTCGCATATTGCTGGTCGCCCAAAGAACAATGCCAACGCTTTCCGGATAACGCCCTTCCTCAGCGATATAGCGTTCGATCACATCATCGGCCATGGTTTTGCCAATTTCCCAGGCCACCGGCGTAGGCAGAGTCCGGGGATCAATACTGTAAAAATTGCGCCCGGTGGGTAAAATATCCGCTCCACCGCTGGTGGGGGCCCCGCCCGGTCCCGGTTCCACGTAACCGCCATCCAGCGCCAGTAAAAGATTGCTGATTTCCTGGGTGGTTTTTTGCAGGCTGGGGGCAATGGCCCGGCAAACGTAAACCAGCGCCAACCGTAACCGTTCTTTTAAAGCATTATCCTGATTCATTGCCCACGGCAATTGCAACACACTATCGGCCTGCACCGGGTCAAAATCATCCTCTGCCAGTCTGACCAGAATTTCCCGGCAACGCTCCCGGACATCATCCGCCAACGCGCCGAGGGTTTTACTGCCGTCCGGTAGCATCTGCGCGCTTTGCTCCAGCAATTGATAATAATCATAACCATATACGCCGGCTATCGTCTGGATCAACGAAGGAATATCCCCGTTGTCCACCTTAGTCAGCGCCAGCAAGTATTCGATGAGTGCGTCTCCTGCCGGCGGGCAGCCTAATGTGTGCAATCCCGTACGAATCTGCATGTTTTTGATGTCGGTAATAACATTGTGCAAACGGCCGACAAAATTAGCGAACGGCTGTTCCGGGTCTTCCGGCACATCTTCCAGTAAATTGGCCTCGGCGGCTTTTTCCCGGATTAGCGCCATCACCGGCTCCAGTTTATCCGGTTGATTCTGTTTGAAATGACAATACTCGTCAAGTAATTTTTCCAGTTCTTCTAATTCATCATACGTGCCGGCATGACTCATCGGCGGCGTCAGATAACTGATCAGGCAGGCCGCGCCGCGCCGTTTCGCCTGAACGCCCTCACCCAATACAGTAATCCAGTAAGGATAGATGTTGGGCAAATCGCCGATTGCCAGATCAGGATAGCATTCCCGGGACAGACCGACGCCCTTGCCGGGCAACCATTCCAGCGATCCGTGCGTTCCCACATGAACCACAGCGTCCGCCTGCCAAATATCCCGTAGCCAGTGATAGTAGCCCAGATAATGATGGGTTGGCGCGCAGTCGGGCGAATGATATATTTTTGCCGGATCCTCTCCGAATCCCCGCGGCGGTTGTACGGTAATAAAAACGTTGCCGTTGAGCATGCCGGGAACCAGAATTTTCCCATCATAATGAAACACATCTCCCGGCGCTTCTCCCCAATCTCTGGCCAGTTGCGCCTGGGTAGCCGGCGCAGTGCTCTCAAACCAGCTCCGATACTGTTCATCGGTCAGCTGCCCGTCCGCCGCCGCAATTTGCGCATCGGTCAGATAGCGGCGATCATTGGTTGCATGGCGGATCAGTTCTTCCATGAAGGATTGGCTATCTGCCGGAATGTTGTCAACCGCATAGCCGCTTTGCTGCATTTTTGCCAGCAATAAGCGGATACTTTCCGGAGAATCCAGGCCGGCGGCACTGCCAATATTTGAATTGGTCGGCGGATAATTATGAAATATAATACCGATCTTTTTTTCGGCGTTGTTTTTTTTGCGCAACTTAGCCCACTTGCCCGCTTTTTGCACCATCACGCGAATGCGTTCCTCGATGGGCAGATAAATCGCATCGCCATCTTTTTGATATTCCCGCCCGGCCACCGGCACGCCATGGATGGCGCCGTCAAACTCCGGCATTGCAATACTAACCGCCATCTCCAGCGCCGTCATTCCCTCAATAGACTGCTGCCATTCTGTCCGCGACTGATAGAGAGTATAGGCCTGCAGAATGGGCACTCCTAATTGGTTCAGAGTTTCTTGATCAATGGCTTTCATTGAAATCATAGAAAATTTAAATGTATTTAAGACCACATCAACCACCGGTTGTCCGTTAGCGGTAAAATACGCGTCCACGGTTTCTCGCAGGCCGGGAGTTCCCAAATCCGGGTTCCCGACGTACTGGCAAAAAACCGCCAGTGCATTCATTCCCTGCCGCTCGATTTCTTCCACCAACGCGGCTTGATAAGCAAGATCGCCCCACACCCATTCATCCCGGTAAAACAGCAACCCGATCGTCGACCTATCCGGGTAACAAAAGGCTGTGCGGTACTCCGCCAGATTGGTAAAAGCCTGCGGGGCCAAGGGATGATAAATCCCCTGCCAGAGTAATGGCTCCGGTTCGCTGACCGTAATCTCATCACCGCAATATGTCCGGGCCAAGTAGCGCCAAAACTGGCAAAAATTATCCATCCCCCCGTAGGACAGGTATTTTTGCAGCGGTTCCCGCTGTTCGTCGGAAACGTTATGGGACAAGTCTCCCGCACTCGGATCAGAAATCAGCATAATATGGGTAATTTTTTGTTTTCGTAAATACTCCGCTGCTTTTTTCAAAAAAGCCGTATCCAATCCGCTGCCCATCCAGGTAAAAATGACAATGTCACTGCTGCCAAATGTCTGTTGCCATTCCGCCCCCCAAGGAATCGCGTCACTCAGCAGCACCGTCCGCCCCGTTGCGCTCATTTCGTTTCCTTCAACACGGACGCGGGCTTTTTCCAGCATCAGGCACTGTCGCTCCATATTGGACAAGAAAATCATTTTCCCCATAGTCTACCCTCGCATCTTTATTTTATTGCTATATCGTCTACAGCCAGCTTCAGACGGGAATCACCGTAAACTCCGTCGATGACAGCTGCTTTTTCTCGGTATCCCAGTCAAATAACAGCGCCGCCGGCTGCAAACCGGAATAAGCCAGTTCCATTGTGCCATCGACTAGCACCGCACTTTGTGCCTGACTCAGATCCATTCTTTCCTGATTGCCGGTCTGGTTGCAGACCCAAACCGGCAGACCGCTTTCCCGCGAACACCGCTCCCAGGCATGCTCCGGTGGTCCGCCGCAATGACCCGGTGGCCAGGCCGCCGGCACAATGATGACCTCAGCCTCTTTTTGTTTTAGCGTCTTTGCATTCTCCGCAAAATAAGCATCAGCGCAAACCAAAATTCCCGCTTTCATCTGCGCACAAGCAACCGGCGTCACGTCCCGGCCTTGGGTAGCCCACGCCTCGGCGCCGCCCGGGGAACGCAGTTTGCGGTGGCGGCCAATAACTTCTCCGCCGGAACCAATAACCAGGCAGCTATTATAATAGTTACCCGTCGTTTCATCCTGCTCGGCGCACCCCAGAAACAAGGTCAGCTGATAGGCCGCAGCGGCTTCGCGGATTGGCTGCAGCACCGGCGATGGTTGCACCGGGATCTGAAATGGCCGATCTTTTTGGGTGAAAAAGTAGCCCTGAACCGCCGTCTCGGGCGTGATCACCCAGTCGGCGCCTGCCTGGGCTGCCAAGTTAAGCCCATACTGCAGCTGGGTCAAATTCCGTTCCTCCGGTCCGCCGCTGACATCAAGATGCAATAAGGCAACACGCATGCACATTCTCCTCACTTAAAAATGATCGGTTAATCTCATTTGCTACTGATCCCCCGCCCCTGACATAAGTCAATATAACGGTTCCATAGCTGTTCCTGCACGACAGCGGCGCCCCGTAAACCCACAAACGGCCCATCGCCAATCAGGGCTTCGTCATGCACCGGCAGGGAAATGTGCCTATAGGCCACTTCGGTTATTCCGCGCCGCAACAACAGCATTTTTTCGTTGCTGCTGCCCATTAGCAGGCCACCACCCAAGCGGCTAAGGCGCTCTGTCACTATGGCACCGTCGGCAGATCCGTCCAATAGATCCCCGGTCAGTATACTCATATCGCCACAGGGCAGAGACTCCCTGACAACGACTGTCAATGCTCCGGTATCCGCCCATTCCTCCTGCAACGCCCGGGCTATGCCGGTTGCCGCAGAAAATGGTCCGGCCACCAGCGTTTGGCTAAAATGAATCTCTCCCCACAGCAATTGTAATTCCAAACTTACCGCCTGCAGGTGGCAACGCAAATCAGACAGTTCCCGGTTCAGCTGATTTCCGCTGCTTTCCCGGGGAATAACCCGTTCCCGAATACTCTCCAGCCACGCTTGGCTGCCGTCCAGGCCATAAGGAATACCTGGCGCAATATAAGGAATACCCTGTTGATTCCAGAGAAGCTCCGCCAGTTCGCCCCCCAGTTCCCGGTGGACGACAATATTTAGTTCTGCTGCCGCCATTCCGGCGATATCCTCCACACGACTGCCCGCCCCCGGACAGGCCAAAACGCGGTACCCGGCCAGCGTCAGCAGACGTTTTAATTCCTGAATATCATTGCGGCCATTGAAGTAAGCCGCAGTGCATCCCAGTAAATTGACCGAACCGGGTTCAACCACCCGGGACTTTGTCAGCGGCAATCGCGCAAAATATGCTTTTGCCGCCGCTCGATACCCCTCGCCAAATCCACCGGCCAAACCGCCGGTATCCAGACAAATTGTCGGCCAGGACAATTGCGCCTCCCGAACAATGCCGCCCGTATCATCGCCGATCAGACCAATGGCACAACTGTTTTCCACCAACATCACCGCCGGTGAATATTGGGTGCGGACCGCTTCCAAGGTTTCGCGCAACAATCCTTCCGTCCCGTGAATCACCGCCTGTCCATCAGTTTGTGTACAGTAATAGCGGCGACCCATATCAGAAAAGGTCTTTTCCAAATGTCGCAACGCATAAAAATAACACCACAACGGTCCGTTAGCCACTAACACGGCGTCCGGAATACCGGCGAAGAATGCGGCCGCGCCAGTCAGAGCACAAGTATCCACGCGGTAATTAACATCTTCCCAACGATCTTTACACATAAACCATGCCGCCTTTCCGGCGGGCCATCCGAACCATTTTTTCCGCCAGCGTCAGAGTCCCGCTGATCCCCACCGGCGTCAGCAGCGGCAAGAACAACTGCCGGGGAACGGTATCCTGCAACTCGTGAGTGGTTAACACCAGATCGGCTTCGGTCAGCACTCCCTCGGCCTCGGCCTCGTAAAAAACCGGCGTTGTCGTTTGCAGCGCCAATTCGCGTTCCATTACGCCACGCTGTTCCTCGGTCAGCGATTCCAGTAATACAATGCCGGCCAGCGGCGCGCCTGTCAAGGAAAATAACTCGATCACCCACTCCGGATTAAAAAAGTCCCGGGAACGCCCTATGCATAATAGAGTTTGCATTCCTTTCACCGCCGCGGCAAAATCAGCCAACGCCGTCAGCAAGCGGATATTCAAACGATCCGCCGTTTTCTGTGACGCTTCCTCCCGTCCCGCAAACGCCCCCAGCTTTTGCAACCACTGCGTTGTCCCCGCCAGACCGACGGGAAAGCCCCCGTCAAAAAACGGCACTTCCCATCGTTTCTGCAAATCAGTACCCATCTTCCGCAACCATACGGCAGAATGGTCGGCTCCGCCGACTGCCAGACTAAAAGCCGAAGATGGAATGATCTCCATCTCTTCTACCGAACTATATGAAGGAAAGTGGCTAAAAGACTTCAGCCCCAGATCACGAAGCAATTCTTTTATTTCCAGGGCATCAGGGGCGCTGGGGCCACCCTGATCGCCCAGCAAAGTCACTCTATCCGGATCCGTCGTCTGCTTGCTCAGAAACCGTTCCGCCAGTAGTCGGCCAGCTTCATAGAAACCGGTGTAATAGTCGCCGTCAAGAAAACCGCCGCAGGCTGACGCCATCACCGGAATTCCCCATTTCTTTTCCGCTTCCCGAGCAACGGCCATCGTATCATCACCAATGACGCCAGAAACGCAGGAAGCGGCAATCAGAATATACGCCGGGTGATGCCGCTCTACAGACGCATCAATACAACGACGCAAAAGATCTTCACCGCCAAATATGGAATGTTCTTCTTTCAACCCGCTGATAATTAGTGGTGCGGTATATCCCCCGGAAACGAAGTACCTCCGGGACAGCGCCCGATATTGCCCCCCCAAATCCATCTCTCTCGTAACATGACCGCAACCCCAGGGACTGTGAAAAATCACCAGAGCGCCAGGATTGTGCGCCACCGCTTTCCAAATGCCGGGCATTGTGCAACTGCAACTTTTTTTCGTGATTTTTACTGCCCGTTTACTGAGCGCCATAATGCAAAACCAACTCCTCCAAATCAGCAAATTCCATTGGCGTGGGAATATCGCCACCGTCGTTGTTCATCACCTGATCCGCCAAGCGACGATAGGCCTCGGCTTGGTCTGTTTCCGGTGCCCATTCGATCACCGTTTTCCGGCGAATCTCCGCCTGCTGAACAATCCTGTCCCAAGGCAAAAAAGCAAGCAGGCGGGTGTTTAATCGCTCGGCAAAAGCTGCCAGTAACTCTTGTTCATTCGCTAAATTCCGGCTGTTGCCGATGATTCCCCGTAACCGGGCCTGACTGCGACCAGCGAACCGGGCCACGCCTTTGGCGATATTGTTGGCAGCGTACAAGGACATGAGTTCCCCCGAAGAAACGATATAGATATCCGTTGCATAGCCCTCCCGAATCGGTACGGCAAAACCGCCGCAAACCACATCACCCAGCACATCGTATAGCGTAATCTGCTCTTCCGGCAGCGCCTGCAATTCTTTCAGTTTCTCCAGGGCGACGATGATACCTCTGCCGGCGCAACCTACGCCGGGTTCCGGTCCCCCTGCCTCTACACAGCGAACGCCGGCAAATCCGGAGTGCACCAACTCCTCCACTGCCACTTCGTCACCAAATTTCCGCACCAGATCCAATACGGTTCCCGGGCAAGAGCGCCCCAACAAAGTGCGGGTGGAGTCGTTCTTCGGATCACAGCCAATCTGACAAACCGGATACCCTTGTTGCGCTAACGCCGCCGCCACATTGGCCGTCGTCGTTGACTTGCCAATACCGCCTTTTCCGTAAAAAGCTATTTTTTTCATTTTCATACCTTTCCGCTTATCGATTTTTCATAAAGGATGATTA
>DATMYQ010000075.1:0-35734 GCA_035560935.1 Patescibacteria group bacterium
TATATAATCCGTTTAAGAGAAGCAAGTGAAAATAAAAATTTTATTTCCGCTTAGGGTGCGCCCTGTCCGTCTATGATCCCGACGGCGCAATCCGGAAAAATCGGTAGACCGCCTCGGCCACCGGCGCTGAGATCCCCGGTACCAGCTCCAATTCTTCCCGCTCCGCCGCTTTGATCTTCGCCAGACTGCCGAAATGATCCCAAAGCGCTTTGCGTCGTTTGGGGCCGACACCGGCAATATGGTCCAGCACCGACACCAGATTACGGCGGGAGCGCAGTTTGCGATGATAGGTAACGGCAAAACGGTGGGCTTCATCCCGGATCCGCTGCACCAGGTAAAGCGCCGGGGAATGGCGCGGCAGCACCAGCGGCTGATCGTCACCTTCCCGGAAAATATGCTCAAATTCCTTGGCCAAACCCACTACCGGCACGCCGGTCAGGCCCGACTGGCGAATCACAGTCAGCGCCGAACTGAGCTGCCCTTTGCCGCCGTCAATAATGATCAGGTCCGGCAACGGACCGCCGTGGCCGCCGTCCCGGTAACGGCGGCCCACGACCTCCTCCATGGACCGAAAATCATCCGGTTTTCCTTCTACCGTGGTTAATTTATAACGGCGGTATTCATTCTTATTGGGAGCGCCATCTTCAAACACCACCATCGACGCCACCGTTTCCGCCCCCTGGATATGGGAAATATCAAAGCATTCCATCCGGAACGGCGGTTCCGGCAACCCCAGATAACGCGCCAATTCCTCCAGACCGCCGGCCAGGGGATCCGTTTCTCCCGCCGCCTGTCGGGCCGCCTGCTCATCCAGTACGGCCATCGCGTTGCCGGCCGCCATTTGCACCAGATCCTTTTTGCTGCCCCGCTGCGGCGTTTCCACCTGCACCCGGCCACCCTTTCGTTCGCTTAGCCACTGGGCCAGCAAATCCTGATCCGGCAGCATGGCCGGCAACAGAATTTCCCGGGGGATAAACGCCGCCCGGCTGTAATACTGTTTGACAAAGGCCGCCAATACTTCCGCATCAGTCTCGCCATCACCACCGGTCAGCAGAAAGTGATCCCGGCCCACCATTTTACCGCTGCGGATAAAAAATACCTGGGCGCAACTGCCGGCGGCGGAACGGGCCAGTCCCACCGCGTCCTGATCGCCGCTGCCGGTAACCATGTTCTGTTTCTCCACGACTTTTTCCACCGCCGCCAGCTGATCCCGCAATCGCGCCGCCCGCTCAAACTCCAGTGCTTCCGCCGCCGCCGCCATATCGTGTTTTAACCGGCGGGCCACCTCATTGCTGCGCCCTTCCAGAAACAGGCAGACCGAGCGAATCATCTCGCCGTAGTCTTCCCGGCTCACGTGGCCGCCGCAGGGCGCCAGGCAACGTTTAATATGGTACTCCAGGCAGGGTCGTCGGGCATCCAGGCGCCGGCAGGCCCGCAGCGGAAACAGCACCCGCAGCAGTTTCAGCGTTTCATGTATGGCACCGGCGTTGGTATAAGGCCCGAAATAGCGGGCGCCGTCGGCCAGCACCTTGCGGGTGGCGTATACCCGGGGAAAGTCTTCCTTCAGGGTAACTTTCACATAAGGAAAACTTTTGTCATCCCGCAGGCTGATATTGTATTTGGGATGATGCTTTTTAATCAGATTGCATTCCAGGATCAGCGCTTCCATTTCCGACGCGGTAATAATGTATTCAAAGTCGGTAATCCGGGCGATCAATGCCTTTTCTTTCGGCGAATGATTGCGGCTGGTCTGAAAATACGAACGCACCCGGTTTTTCAGGTTGATGGCCTTGCCCACATAGATAATGCGGGAAGTCTCGTCCTTCATCAGATATACGCCGGGACGGTCCGGCAGCAATGTCAGTTTTTCTTCAATATTTTCCCTGGCGGTCATCCTTTATTCCCGTCCCCGCTGCAGCACCGGCTGCAAATACTGGCCGGTATACGACGCCGCCGTGGCGGCAATGTCTTCCGGCGTTCCCTGAGCCACCAGCGTACCGCCCCGGTCGCCGCCCTCGGGACCCAGATCAATAATATAGTCAGCGGTCTTGATCACGTCCAGATTGTGTTCAATGACCACCACGCTGTCGCCGCCGTCGGTAAGCCGCTGCAGCACTTCCAGCAAGCGATGAATATCAGCGGTATGCAAACCGGTGGTGGGTTCATCGAGAATATACAGGGTCTTGCCGGTGCTGCGGCGTGCCAGCTCCGTGGCCAGCTTGACCCGCTGGGCTTCACCCCCGGACAAGGTGGTGGCCGGTTGTCCCAGTTTGATATAACCCAATCCCACATCCTGCAAAGTCTGCAGCTTGCGGTGTATTTTCGGCAGGTGCTGGAAAAATTCCACTGCCTCGTCCACGATCATATCGAGTACCTGGGCAATGCTTTTGCCTTTATAATGGACTTCCAGCGTCTCCCGGTTATAACGGGCGCCTTTGCACACTTCGCAGGGCACATAAACGTCCGGCAAAAAATGCATCTCAATTTTGATGATGCCGTCGCCTTTGCAGGCTTCGCAGCGCCCGCCCTTGACGTTGAAGCTGAAACGGCCGGGCCGGTAACCCCGCATTTTCGCTTCCGGCAAATGACTGAACACCTCCCGGATCGTATCGAATACGCCGGTGTAAGTGGCCGGATTGGAACGGGGAGTACGGCCAATGGGTGACTGGTCAATATCAATAATCTTATCCACCAGATCGACTCCCAAAATATCGTCGTGCTCTCCCGCCCGGACGCGATTGTTCCGGGACAGTCGATTCGCCAGTCCTTTATACAGAATTTCGTTGACCAACGTACTTTTACCGGAGCCGGATACGCCGGTGACAGCGGTAAACAGTCCTAGCGGAAAACGCACCGTCAGGTTTTTTAGGTTATTTTCCCGGGCACCGCGGACTTCCAGCCACTTGCCATTGGGCGGTCGCCGCACCGATGGCACCGGAATTCGCTGCACCCCGCTCAGATACTGACCGGTGATCGATTCCGGGCAGGCCTTGATCTCTTCCACTGTGCCCTGGGCCACCACGTTACCGCCATGAACGCCAGCGGCCGGACCGATGTCGATAATGTGATCCGCCGTGTACATGGTGTCTTCGTCATGTTCCACCACCAGCAGCGAGTTACCCATGTCCCGCAACCGTTTTAACGTGGACAACAGACGGTTATTGTCCCGTTGATGCAGACCGATACTGGGCTCGTCCAGAATATACAGTACCCCCACCAGACCGGAGCCGATCTGGGTGGCCAGCCGGATCCGTTGCGCCTCGCCGCCGGACAGCGTGCCCGCCGCCCGGTCCAGCGTCAGGTAATCCAGCCCCACATTCAGCAAAAAGCCCAGCCGGGCATGAATTTCTTTCAGGATCTGCTGCGCGATTTTTTGTTCCCGTTCCGTCAGTTCCAGCCCGGCGAAAAACTCCTGGCAAACGCTGATGGTCATGCAAGTCACTTCGTGAATGTTTTTGCCGCCGATCCGCACGGCCAGGACTTCCGGTTTCAGGCGGGCACCCCGGCAGGTAGGGCAGGGTTTGGACGTCATGTACTCCTCAATGTCCTCCCGGGACCAGTCAGAGGTGGACTCCCGGTGGCGGCGGGTCAGCAGCGGCAGTACTCCTTCAAACGTGGCGTGGTAGGTTTTGTGGTCACCGTACATATTTTCATACTGGAACGTAAATTTCTCCAGTCCCGAACCCCGGAGGATGGTGTGTTGCAATGCCTCCGGCAGCTGTGCCCAGGTATGATCCAGGGAATAGCCATAATGGCTGACCAACGCGTCCAACTGACGCATGAAATAGGAGTTGGTGTTTTTGCCCAACGGCACAATGGCGCCATCAATCAACGCCACCTCTGGATCCGGGATCACCAGCGCCGGATCCACCTCCAGGTTATTGCCGAGTCCGGTGCAGTCGGGGCAGGCACCATAGGGATTATTAAACGAAAACATCCGCGGCGCGATTTCCGGCAGACTGATGCCGCAGTCCACGCAGGCAAAATTCTGGCTGAACATCAGCTCCGGCAAATCCACCCGCGCCACCGACACCACGCCGCCGCCCAGTTCCAGCGCCGTTTCCAGCGAGTCGGACAACCGGCGGGCTACGCCGTCCTTAATAATGACCCGGTCCACCACCACTTCGATGGTGTGCTTTTTATTTTTCTCCATCCGTGGGGCGTCCAGTACGTCCTGAATGTCTTGGATTTCGCCATCTACCCGCACCCGGGCATAACCGTTCTTGCGAATATCCTCCAGTACTTTGTGATGCTCTCCTTTTTTCCCGCGGACCACCGGCGCCAGAATCGACAGCCGGGTCCCTTCGCCCAGGGCCGTCAGCTGGTCTACCATCTGATCCACCGTCTGCTGACTGATCGGTTGGCCGCATTTAGGGCAGAACGGTCGGCCAGCCCGGGCAAACATCAAGCGCAAATAGTCATAGATTTCGGTAACCGTCGCCACAGTGGAACGGGGATTGCGGCTGGTAGTTTTCTGATCGATAGAAATGGCCGGTGATAGCCCTTCAATATAATCCACATCCGGTTTGTCCATCTGTCCCAAAAACTGCCGGGCGTAGGACGACAGCGACTCCACGTAGCGGCGCTGGCCTTCAGCGTAAATCGTATCAAACGCCAGTGATGATTTTCCCGAACCGCTGAGTCCGGTAATCACCACCAGTTGATTGCGGGGAATAGTCAGATCGATATTTTTCAGATTATGCTGGCGGGCGCCTTTAATTACGATTTCTTCTTTCACGGTAAGATCCTTTCCTTGAAGACACTAAATATCAAAACATCTTTTCTCTCCGAGATGTCTTACTGTCATTTTACCAAACAAGCGTTTGATAATCAACCGATTTTTTGCGACCTGTTTTTATTGCCGCCCTATCATTCAGAGACTTCCGCCAAAACCTCTTCGTCCTTACTTATTTTCCAATCAGGCGGTTAAGCAGTTCCAACTGCTGCGGCAACAAAACCTGTTTGGAATATTGCTTTTGAATCATTTGATGCGCCTGCTGCCGCATAGGTACGTAAGTTTCCGGATCATCCAGCACTCTTTCTATTTGGGCCGTCAGCTGCTCTGTATCAAAAAAATTTGTCAGCACACCGTTTTCCCCGTCTTTTATGACTTCCTGAACCGGCGGCGTGTCCGAAGCAATCACCATGCACCCGCTGGCCATCGCCTCCATCAGCGACCAGGACAGCACATGCGGCCTGGTGAGATAGACATGCGCCTGCGAGGAACGCAACAGCCGCAAATACTCCTCCCAGGATAACCAGCCGGTGAAATGGAGTCGTCTCATATCCAAAGAAAGTTCCGTCATCATTTTTTCCTTGCAGGTCTTGCCATCCGTCGAGCGCCCATAAAACGTTTTGGCATGATCAAAGCCGGCAATCACCACATGGCAGCGCGGCCGGCGTTGCTGCAACAATGCCACGCTCTGCATAAACTGGGGAAACCCGTCAAAAGGTTCGAATCCTCTGCTGCCATAAGTGACAACTTCTTTTTTGTCTGATAAATCAAGACCCAGACGTGGCAGTTGGAGTCCGTTCACCGGCATGGGAAAATAAATTTCTGTGTCCACACCGTCAAAAATCACTGAAATTTTATGCTGAAACTCTGGAGGGAACTGTTGTTTTTGCCACTGAAGCGGACTGATTCCCTGATCACATATTGTCAGGTTGATTAAAGTGGCTGCATTATAACAACGGATTGCACATTCCTGCTCCAGCGACAGACAGCATTCCGGATCAAAATTATATTCTGCGCCATGCGCGTTAACATACCATTCGAAATAGCACAAAAAGGGAGTATGCGGAAATATCTCCTTTAAAAATATTGTTGCCCCCCAGCCATCATACCCATAAATGATATCCGGCGCCAAGCCTTCCTTTTTTAGCTGCAAAGCCAGCTGGGCCACCGCCTGACCATGCATGACCGATTTTTCCAGCGGCTGCACAAAAGGATGCGTTCCTCTGTCCGCATCCGCCGGGACGGTATACACTATTGTGCGAACATTTTTAATGGTTTCTTCCGCGTGATTTGTGATAAACAGCACCGTATTGCCCGGATCGTCGGCTAAATGTCTGACTAGATGCCAAAATTGCCCGGGAAAGCGCGGATGCACAAACAATATCTTCATCAGTTTGCCTCCTGTAAACCGATTTCACAATCAAACGATTTCGAATTACTTCTTGTTTTGTTCTTTTTCTAACAGCCTAATACCTGCCACCTGAAAACTTCCCGGGAAATTATCCCGGCAGGGGCCTCCCCAGCATACGGCAGGGGCGCTTCAATGAAGCGCCCCTGCCGCGGGTGCATGGTGTCTTGTTATCCCGTATACTTTGAACTATAGGAAACATTGTAACCGATATCCTGGAGGATTCCCAGTTCCAGATCGGTCGGCACCAGCCGGTGGCCGGTGGTGCTGATGCCATACGACATCACCGGTTCCTGGTTGTTGGCAAAGGCCGTGGTCGAACCGGGAGCCAGACTGGCGGAGCCGTTCGGATGCGACGGTGAAGTGGGCACCAGCGGGATGGGATTGCCGCCGTTGTGCGCTTCTGCATTGGCACCGGTAAAGGTTTTGGTCGTCGAAGAGTAATGCGCATTCCAGGCGTTGATGCCATTAAGGATTCCCAGAACATGGCCGATCTCATGCGTAGCGGTGGAAATGAAGTCTAGTTTGCTGGCGCCGGCAGTCGCCACGTCGCTCATCGTTTCCGGTGTGGTGTCAAAGAACCAGGAGACCGCCGGACCGTTGGAATAATGCGGTGTCGCATCAAAGGAAATGGAGCCCACCCAGGGTTGGAAGGTCGTAGTGCTGTTCCAACGGGTATCCAGGCTGCTGCCGAGCGCATACGTGGCGCTGGGTCCGCCCAGGCCAACCGCGCCATAGCTTTCCAGATCGGTCGTTCCCACGTAAATCAGCAAATCGTCGATGACTCCGCTGGCGGTTGTACTAACGTTCGTGGACAACGTGCTCGGGTTGCGGAAGCTAAGCGAAGTACCGGCCGTAACATCAGGGAATTCATCTAGGATCGCCCGCTCCCACAACGAGGCGGCAAAGTCGAGATCCGCTTTGACCGCATCCGTGAAGAAGGCCGAACTGGCATAGGTGTAATCAAAGACGATATTAAAACTGGATGCCGCATCCCACGAGGTTGCATTGACTTTTTTGGCGCCATCGGTGAAATTGAAGGCTTTGACCTTATTGTCACCTGACGCCGTGTACCAGTCCGTCAGCGTAACGATGTTACCGCCACTGGTGGTCAACTGTAAATCATTGCCCGACTGGGCAATACTGACATCGGTAGAGGCCAGGCCGTCAAACTGCACCTGATCGCCATAACTGCCCGCCCCATCGTTGGTGATCCAGTCATGCCCAAAAGTTCCGGCGAATTCAAAGAGATCGGCGCCCAACCCACCCGTCAGTGTGTCCAAACCGGCCTCACCCCATAAAGTATCCGCTCCGGCGCCGCCGTTTAAGCTGTCGTTGCCGTCGCCGCCTTTGAGCACATTGGCCAGACTGTTGCCGAGAATGGTGTTGTCCAGCGCGTTGCCCGTCGCTAGTGTCGCCGTGCTTCCCGTCAGCGTCAGGTTCTCCAGATTGGCTCCCAGCGTGTAGTTGACCGAACTGTTCACGTTGTCGGTTCCTGCAGCGGCTAACTCGACAATACTGTCGCCGGCGTTGTCCACCACATAGGTGTCGTTGCCGGCTCCGCCCGCCATCGTATCCAGCCCGGCTCCGCCGTCCAGTATATTATTGCCGCTGTTGCCATTTAAGACATTGTTCACACCGTTCCCGGTTCCGTTGATGTCACCGCTGCCGGTGAGGTCGATATTTTCCAGATTGGCCGACAAAGTATAGCTGATACCAGCCATAACTTTATCGGTTCCGGCACTGGCCGCCTCCGTCACCACATCACCGGCGTTGTCCACTACATACGTATCATTGCCGGCCCCGCCGATCATCGTATCGGCGCCCAGTCCGCCGTCCAGTAAATTGGCTCCTGCGTTGCCCGTCAGCACATTCGCCAGTGCATTGCCCGTAGCCCCTAAATTCCCGGTTCCCAGCATCACCAGGTTTTCCACATTATCGCCCAGTGTGTACGCCGTAGCCGTGGCACTGAAGGTCGCGGCCATCTGAATCAGATCGGTACCGCTTGCGGACAGTTCGGTTACCACATCACCCAGGTCGTTCACCACGTAGGTATCATTGCCGGCCCCGCCGGCCATCGTATCGGCTCCCAGTCCGCCGTCCAGCAAGTTGGCTCCCGCGTTGCCCGTCAGTACATTCGCCAGTGCATTGCCCGTACCATTGATATTTCCCGTTCCTGTCAGCGTCAGGTTCTCCACATTCGCTCCCAGCGTGTAACTAACCCCCGCCTGTACCTGATCCGTGCCGGCAGACGCTGCCTCCGTCACCACATCACCGGCGTTGTCGAGCACATACGTATCATCGCCGGCGCCGCCGGCCATCGTATCAATCCCCAGACCGCCGTCCAGCAGATTGGCCCCCGCATTGCCCGTCAGTACATTCGCCAGCGCGTTGCCTGTACCGTTGATGTTTCCCGTTCCCGTCAGCGTCAGGTTCTCCAGATTCAATCCCAGCGTGTAGCTGGCCCCGGACTGCACCTGATCCGTTCCGGCAGATGCCGCTTCCGTGATTACATCGCCCGTATCATCGACCACGTACGTGTCGTTGCCGGCTCCGCCGGCCATGGTATCGGCACCCAGTCCACCGTCCAGCAGATTGGCCCCCGCGTTACCCGTCAGCACATTGGCCAGGACGTTGCCCGTACCATTGATTGCTCCCGTCCCTGTCAGTGTCAGGTTCTCCACATTCGCTCCCAGCGTGTAACTGGCTCCTGCCTGCACTAAATCCGTGCCTTCGCCGGTCAGTTCCGTCACCACATCACCGGCGTCATCAACGATATACGTGTCGTTGCCGGCTCCGCCGGTCATCGTGTCAGCTCCTAGCCCACCGTTCATCAAATTGGCTCCCGCATTGCCCGTCAGCACATTCGCCAGCGCGTTGCCCGTGCCATTGATTGATCCTGTTCCCGTCAGTGTCAGATTCTCCACATTCGCTCCCAGCGTGTAGCTGATTCCTGCCTTCACCAGATCCGTGCCCTCACCGGTCAGTTCGGTCACTACGTCACCGGCAGCATCCACCACATACGTATCGTCACCGGCGCCACCGGTCATTTTGTCGGCTCCCAGACCGCCGTCCAATAAGTTGGCGCCTACGTTGCCCGTCAGTACATTCGCCAGTGAGTTGCCGGTACCGCTGATATTCCCCGTTCCCGTCAGCATCAGATTCTCCACATTGTCAGTCAACGTATAGCTGATCCCCGCCTGCACCAAATCGATTCCTCCGGTATCGGTGACCACATCGCCGGCATCATCCACCACGTACGTATCGTTGCCGCCACCGCCGGCCATTGTGTCAGCGCCCAGTCCGCCATCGAGCAGATTGGCACCCGTATTACCCGTCAGCACATTCGCCAGCGCATTGCCCGTACCGCTGATTGCGCCCGTGCCCGTCAAGGTCAGATTCTCCAGATTTAATCCCAATACATAACTGGCGCTCGACTGTACCAGATCACTTCCCCCGGCGGCCAGTTCGTTAATCACGTCGCCGGCATTATCCACCACATACGTATCATCACCGGCCCCGCCAACCATCGTATCGGCCCCCAGACCGCCGTTCAACAGATTGGCTCCCGCGTTGCCCGTTAACACATTGGCCAGCGCATTGCCCGTACCATTAATAGCTCCCGTTCCCGTCAAGGTCAGATTCTCCAGATTCAATCCCAGCGTGTAGCTGATTCCCGCCTGCACCAAATCCGTTCCGGCCGACGCCGCCTCAGTGACCACATCGCCGATGTCATCCACCACATAGGTGTCGTCGCCGGCACCGCCGATCATTTTATCGGCGCCCAAACCACCATCCAGCAGGTTGCCTCCTGCGTTTCCCGTTAATAGATTCACCAGTTCGTTACCCGTAGCGTTGATATTTCCGGTTCCCGTCAGCGTCACATTTTCCAGATTCAATCCCAGCGTGTAGCTGATCCCCGCCTGTACCAGATCCGTGCCGCTTGACGCCAATTCGTTAACCACATCACCGACATCATCCACCACGTAGGTATCGTTGCCGGCACTACCGGCCATCGTGTCGGCTCCCAGTCCGCCATCCAGTAAATTAGCACCCGCGTTGCCCGTCAGCACATTATCCAGCGCATTGCCAACGCCGTTAATCGCTCCCATTCCCGTCAGCGTCAGATTTTCCACGTTGGCCCCCAGCGTATGGCTGACCCCGGACTGCACCAGATCCGTTCCTTCACCGGTCAGTTCCGTCACCGCATCGCCGGCGTTGTCCACTACATAAATATCGTCGCCGGCACCGCCGCTCATCGTATCGGCTCCCAGACCGCCGTTCAGCAGATTGGCTCCCGCGTTGCCCGTCAGTACATTATTCAGCGCGTTGCCCGTACCGTTAATATTCCCTGTTCCCGTCAACGTCAGGTTCTCCAGATTCAATCCCAGCGTATAGCTGGCGCCCGACTGCACCCGATCTGTTCCTCCTGCGGCCAGTTCGGCGATCACATCACCGGCGTCGTCCACTACATAGGTATCGTTGCCGATCCCGCCGGCCATCGTGTCAGCTCCCAGCCCGCCATTCAACAAATTAGCTCCCGTGTTGCCTGTCAGCACATTGTTCAGCGCATTCCCCGTGCCATTAATATTTCCCGTTCCCGTCAACGTCAGGTTTTCCAGATCACTCCCTAAGGTATAGCTGATCCCTGACTGCACTAGGTCTGTACCCTCACCGGTCAATTCGGTCACCACGTCGCCAGCGTCATCCACCACATAGGTATCATTGCCAGTCCCTCCAGCCATCGTATCGGCTCCCAGTCCGCCGTTCAACAGATTAGCGCCCGTATTGCCTGTCAGCACATTGTTCAGCGCGTTCCCCGCACCATTAATATTTCCCGTTCCCGTCAGCGTCAGGTTCTCTACTTCCGCTCCCAGCGTGTAGCTAATCCCTGCCTGCACCAGATCCGTACCCTCACCAACCAGTTCGGTCACCACATCGCCGATATTGTCCACCGCATAGGTATCATTACCGGCTCCGCCGGTCATTCTGTCGGCTCCCAGTCCGCCGTCCAGCAAATTGGCTCCCGTATTGCCCGTCAGTACATTCGCCAGCGCGTTGCCGGTACCGTTGATGTTCCCCGTTCCTGCCAGCGTCAGGTTGTCCACATTGGCTTCCAGCACATGGCTGACTCCCGCCTGCACTAGGTCCGTTCCGGCAGACGCTGCTTCGGTGATCACATCGCCGGCGTCATCTACCACGTAGGTGTCATTGCCGGCCCCGCCGGCCATCGTGTCGGCTCCCAGTCCGCCGGCCAATAAGTTGGCGCCCGCGTTGCCCATCAGTACATTCACCAGCACATTCCCCGTGCCGTTGATCGCTCCCGTTCCCGTCAACGTCAGGTTTTCCAGATTGGCTCCCAAGACATAGCTGATTCCTGACTGCACCAGGTCCGTTCCGGCAGCCGCCGCTTCCGTCACCGCATCGCCGGCATCATCGACCACATACGTATCGTCACCGGCCCCGCCGGCCATCACATCGGCTCCCAGCCCGCCGTTCAATACATTGGCTCCCGCGTTGCCCGTCACTTCATTAGCCAGCGCGTTGCCCGTACCATTAATATTCCCTGTTCCCGTCAGCGTCAGATTTTCCACATTGGCTCCCAGCGTGTAACTAACCCCCGCCTGCACCAGATCTGTCCCCTCACCAACCAGTTCGGTCACCACATCGCCGATGTTGTCGACCACATACGTATCACTGCCGACCCCGCCGATCATTTTGTCGGCGCCCAGCCCGCCGTCCAGCAGGTTGGCTCCCGTGTTGCCTGTCAATATATTCACCAGCGCGTTGCCCGTGCCGTTAATATCTCCCGTTCCCGTCAGCGTCAGATTCTCCACATTGTCAGTCAGCATGTAACTGACTCCCGCTTGCACCTGATCCGTGCCTCCCGCAGCTAATTCAGTAATCACATCGCCGGTGTCGTCCACCGAATATGTGTCATTGCCGGCTGCGCCGACCATTGTATCGGCTCCCAGTCCGCCGTTCAGCAGATTCGCTCCCGTGTTACCCGTCAGCACATTGTCCAGGCCATTCCCGGTGGCATTGACTCCTCCCGTTCCTGTCAGCGTCAGATTTTCCACATTGCCCCCCAGCGTGTAACTGACCCCTGCCTGCACCTGATCCGTGCCCTCACCGGTCAGTTCCGCCACCACGTCACCGGCGTTATCCACCACATACGTATCATCGCCGGCTCCGCCGGTCATCGTGTCGGCTCCCAGTCCGCCATTTAACAAGTTAGCGCCTGCGTTACCCGTCAGCACATTCGCCAGCGTATTGCCCGTACCGTTGATGTCTCCCGTTCCCGTCAGCGTCAGGTTTTCCACATTGGCCCCCAATACATAGCTGATTCCAGCCTGCACCAGATCCGTTCCAGCAGCCGCCGCTTCCGTAACCACATCGCCGACATTATCCACCACGTAGATATCATCGCCGGCTCCACCGGTCATTTTGTCAGCTCCCAGTCCGCCATCCAGTAAATTGGCGCCTGCGTTGCCCGTCAGCACATTGGTCAACGCGTTCCCGGTACCATTAACATTTTCTGTTCCCGTCAGCGTCAGGTTTTCCACGTTATCTCCCAGCGTATAGTCGATCCCCGACTGCACCAGGTCTGTTTCGGCTGACGCCAATTCAGTAACCACATCGCCGGCGTCATCCACCACATACGTATCATTGCCGGCGCCGCCAATCATCGTATCGGCTCCCAGTCCGCCATTCAATAAGTTAGCACCTGCGTTGCCCGTCAGTACATTGTCCAGGTCATTCCCTGTACCTTTGATCGCTCCCGTTCCCGTCAACGTCAGATTTTCCACGTTGGCTCCCAGCGTATAGCTGATCCCCGACTGTACCAGGTCCGTCCCGGCAGCCACCGCCTCGGTCGCCACATCGCCGGTATTATCCACCACATACGTATCATCGCCGGTACCACCGACTATCGTATCGGCTCCCAGTCCGCCATTCAAAGAATCATTGCCGGCAAGACCGTTTAGCGTATCCGCAACCCCTGATCCCGTCAACGTATCATTTCCCGTAGTTCCATTGAAAACTGCCATTTTAATTCCTCCTTCTCCCGTCAACACAATGGATGCAATCCGTTCATAATTTATAATACAGATAACAAAAGCGTCGTTTTGATCTTTATCCAAACTACTGACAAAGAACATCCCAACGCCATTCTTACACTATACGGACCAGCCCAATCGCGGCTGAAAAAGAAACCGAAATAGCGCTAATTTCCTCAGGCAACATCCAATCCTAAATAAAACCTGACTTTCTTAAATGAAAGAAAAGAAAAACACCATGACCTACCGGCCAGGTGTTTGATAAGCATTCGTTCTGAGATGCCTTCTGCAACCTGGCGATCATAGACAAACGTCTTTAGACCCATGGCTTTGCGTCCCTATTTTTCAATAGGTTTGCCCATATTTCTCACGCATCAATCACTAAATGTCTTTCATTTCCAATAAAGTTCTAATGATATTATTATAATTTACGCCAGCGTTGTTGTCAAGATTTGTCGTTACTTACCGTTCTATGCATCTGTCAACATCACTGTGCTTTCTTCCTTTTGGCAGTCTTTCTCTTATCAACCGCACCACCGGCTCTCTGCCGCAATTCCACCACCATATCCCGCAGTTCCGCTGCCCGTTCAAACTCCAGCAGCCGCGACGCCAGTTTCATTTCCTTCTCCAGGCTGGCGGCCAAATCCAGCATTTCCGGACGGCTCATGCCACTGATCCGATCGGTGCGGTACTCTGCCGGAGTCTCCGCCACCTTCGTAGTTTCAATAAGATCCTTGATCCGTTTTTCAATGGTCCGCGGCGTAATGCCGTGGGCCGTATTATAAGCCTCCTGCACCGCCCGCCGCCGGTCGGTTTCCCCCATGGCCCGGGCCATGGAATTTGTGATCCGGTCAGCATATAGAATGACCCGACCCTGCGCGTTACGTGCGGCCCGGCCAATGGTTTGAATCAGCGATGTATCCGAACGGAGAAATCCTTCTTTGTCCGCGTCAAGAATGGCTACCAGCGATACTTCCGGCAGATCCAATCCTTCCCGCAACAGGTTAATGCCCACCAGAGCGTCGAATTCACCGGCCCGTAGATCCCGGATAATTTCCACGCGTTCAAAGGTGGCAATGTCCGAATGGAGATAACGGACCCGTACCCCCATCTGTTTCAAATACTCCGTCAGGTTCTCCGCCATTTTTTTGGTCAGCGTGGTGACCAGCGTCCGTTCATTGCGATCCGCCCGGGCTTTGATTTCGCCCAGCAAATCATCCATCTGTCCCGGAATGGGACGAACCTCCACCTGAGGGTCCAATAGGCCGGTGGGCCGGATAATCTGCTCCACCACCTGTCCCGCCGCCTGTAATTCGTAGGCGGCCGGCGTGGCCGACACATAGATCACCTGATTCACCCGGGCTTCAAACTCGTCAAACATCAACGGTCTGTTATCAAAGGCCGACGGCAGCCGGAAGCCATTCTCGATCAGGGACTGCTTGCGGGAACGGTCACCGGCGTGCATGGCCCGCAGTTGCGGCAATGTAGCATGAGACTCATCAATGACCAGCAAAAAATCTTCCGGAAAATAATCCAGTAATGTAAAGGGCGCATCTCCCGCCCGGCGCCCGGTTAAATGCCGGGAATAATTCTCAATGCCGGAGCAATAGCCCATTTCCTGCATCATTTCCAGGTCATAATTAGTGCGCTGAGTAATTCGCTGCAGCTCCAGCAGTTTGTTTTGCTCTTTTAAGATCACGGTCTGTTCCTGCAGTTCCCGCTCGATATCGCCCACCGCCCGCTGCAGGTTTTCCCGGGAGGTGACATAGTGAGAGGCTGGATACACGGTGACATGGCGCCGTTGCCCTAAAATTTCGCCGGTCAGAGTGTCAATTTCTAAAATTCGTTCCACTTCATCGCCAAACAGTTCCACCCGCAACGCAATCTCACCATAGGCCGCCGGAAAAATCTCGATGACATCCCCCCGGACCCGGAACTTGCCCCGGACAAAGTTGATATCGTTACGTTCGTATTGGATTTCCACCAGTTTGCGGATGATATCATCCCGGTCCTTTGTCTGTCCCTGCCGTAGCGACAGCACCAGTTCACCGTAGTCTTCCGGTGAACCCAGGCCGTAAATGCAAGACACGCTGGCCACAATAATAACGTCCCGCCGTTCAAACAGCGCGCTGGTGGCTGAATGGCGCAGTTTATCAATCTCGTCGTTGATCGCGGAATCTTTTTCAATATACGTATCCGTCTGCGCAATATACGCTTCCGGTTGATAGTAATCATAGTAACTCACAAAATATTCCACCGCGTTATGGGGAAAGAACTCTTTAAACTCGCTGGCCAGCTGCGCCGCCAGAGTTTTATTGTGGGCAATGACCAAGGTTGGTCTCTGTACGGCCTCAATCACTTTGGCCACAGTATACGTTTTTCCGGTTCCAGTGGCTCCCAGCAATACCTGAGCCCGTTCGCTCCGGTTCAGGCCTTCGGCCAGCCGATCAATGGCCTGGGGTTGATCGCCGGTGGGCACAAACGGCGCCTCCACAGTCAACGGTTGTACTACTTCTGTGTGCCGGGTATTCAGTTTAGGCACAGTCGCCATGCAATGTTCCTCCTATCAGACACGGCCCAAGGACCGCCGCGTACTAACGAATATAATTTTTCCAAAAGCCTTTCCAAATCCGCCATAACCAAGCCGGCAAGCCAAAATGCTCGCCATGCAGTTCCACATAACCGGTCTCGTCGCCTTCCGGCACGGTAATGACACCCAGCATCCGTCCGTCCGGATTCTCATCCTCATTATCGGGTTCCTCCGGTGCTGCTGTAAAGGCCACCGCTATCCGCTGCTGCTGTCCCTCGCGTTCCAAAATCACCGCAAATTCCATCGGCGCATACGCCAGTGCCACCGCCAGATCACGGCGGTTATGAATCGTCATCCCGGCCACACTGGTCAATACATCACCGGTTTGGATGCCGCCCCGGCGCGCCGGTGTACCCGGTACCGTATCCAGCACCATCACCCCGGCGGGCGGCGGAACAAAACGGGGAACCCCGTTCATTTCCCGCCGGTTATCCCAGCGAATCAACAGTTCATGTCCCAGCGGTGACAACAGCGCCGCCACCGCCGCGATCCAGGAATATTTCGTGGCCAGAAAAGCCGCCCCCAATAGCACCAGGCTGTAAACCGCCAGGTTGCGGGCTGACTCCAGGCGACGGCGACGGGGATGGCTGGCAATGGCCATGTCGGTGTATCCCAGCGCCGCCACTACCGGAATCATCACATATTGCCAGGTTTGTCCCGGCGCCGGTTCACCGGCCGGCAGCAACGGCCACCAATCCGGCATGTTGACGCCCATCGGAGCACTCTCCGCCGGTACCAGCACTGCCGCCAGCATCACCAGCGGCAACGGCCAGAAATTTTGCAGAGTAAATGCACCTACCTGGCGGCCGTCTTCGCGGCGCAGCACCACCGGCAAATTGCTGCAGGCGCCGCTGACGGCAATCAGAAAACTTTCGGTAATATGCAGCACCGCCACCAATGCCAGGATCTGAGGCACATCCACCAGCGGCCAGCCAAACAATACGTTAGCCAGCGCTACGATACCGCCGGCGTAGGCAAAACATAAAAACCGCATATTGATAATCATCAGCGCCAACGCCACCGGCCAAATATATTGCAACCCCAGCTGATTCAACGTAACTCCGGTCAGCGTCAGCAAAAAACTGCCCAACAAACCGCCGGCCAGGCCCAACAGGCCCGCCTGAAGAACCTGCCGGATTAATGACGAGCCGGCAATCCCGAACATACGCTCCTGGCTGCGCGCCAGTTGCCAGTATTGCCAACCCACTAACATTAAAATCATCCAAAACATGGGCTCGGCCAGAACCGCCACCATGCCCTGTCCGATCAAAAGCACAATGCCCCACCAGGGATCTATATTCATTGTTTCTCACCTCGCTATTTCCATAGTACCACACCTTTCCCAAAATAAAAACACGACCGGCTTTCGCCGGTCGCTCCCATTATTCCATCTTCATTTTTATTGTAACTTACTTTTGATGATTTCCACCGCCCGGTTTAACTGCGTATCAGTGAATTCATCAGCCGCGGTTTTGCTTTTTGCACCCTCCGGCAATTCCACTTTTTCGTCAGGCTCAATACCGATGCCATTGATGGAACGGTCATTGGGCGTCAAATATTTGGCAAACGTCAGTTTGATCGCGCCACTGTTTCCCAGCGGAAAAAGCGTTTGAACCGATCCTTTGCCGTACGTCTTGGTACCGACCAGCGTACCGGTTCCCCGGTCCTGCACCGCACCGGCCACAATTTCCGAGGCGCTGGCACTCCCCTGGTTGATCAACACCACCAACGGCAAGCTGGGTGTATTCGTTTTGGACTCATGCGTTTCCCGGGTTCCATCCCGGCGAATCACCGTCACCACATTGCCCGGCGGCACAAACTTACCGGACACTTTGACGCTTTCTTCCAACAAACCGCCGGGATTGTCCCGCAAATCCAGAATCACAGCTTTCATTCCCTGCTTTTGCAGTTCTTCATATTTTTGATTCAAGTCTTTACCGGTGGTTTCATTGAACATGGCAATCCGGATATAGCCGATATCATCCGGCAGCATCTTGCCGGACACGGTCTTAATCTGGATATTGGATCGGGTCAGCGCGTATTCCCGGTCCTCCTGCTCCGCCCGCCGGATGGTCAACGTCACCTGGGTACCTTCCGGTCCCCGGATCTTGCCGACGGCTTCATCCAATGCCATCTCCTTGGTATCTTTGCCGTCGATTTTCAGAATCTGATCGCCGCTTTTGATCCCGGCTTTTTCCCCGGGTGTTCCTTCAATCGGCGACACCACCGTCAGCACCTTGTCTTTAACGCCAATGACAATGCCGACGCCACCAAAGGAGCCTTCCGTCTCCACCATAAATTCCTTGTACATTTTGGCATCCATATACACCGAATGAGGATCACCCAGCGATTGCACCATGCCCTTGACGGCTCCCGCCGCCAGCGTTTCCACCGGCACTTCTTCCACATAGCGGGACTTAATCACCTGCAGCGCCCGGAATACTTTCAGCGTCGTGGCAAAATCCGTTGCCGTGGCCCCCTGCAAAAAATATACAAACGCGCCGGATGTGGCCAAAAAGGTCATGACCATGACCAACACCGCGCCAACTAATGCTTTCTTACGGCTCACCTGTCCACCGCCTGTTCTCCGGAATCTTGGTTCCGGCTAATTGTTTGGTCATTACGGGTATCACGAAGGGACAACCTGCCCGGCTGTCCCTTCGTGATACCGTCCGCTGTTTTGATTGAACTTACGGTAAATAACTCATCGGATTGGTTGGTTCCCCGTTTACCCGCACCTCAAAATGAACGTGAGGCCCGGTGGAATATCCGGTGGAACCGGCGGCAGCAATCGTTTGTCCCTTGCGGACCGTCTGCCCTTCGCCTACCAGCAACTCTGAATTGTGCCCGTACAGGGTGGAAATTCCACGGCCATGATCGATGATCACAGCTTTGCCGTAACCTCCCATCCAGCCGCTGAAAATGATCGTGCCGGCATCGGCGGCCGCCACGGCATCGCCGTAATCCGCCGCAATATCAATACCGCTGTGGTAGCGGCTGGTGCCGAAAATCGGATGTACCCGGGTACCGTACGGTGAAGTAATCTCACCCATAATCGGCCACATCAGCGCACCGGAACCGCCGGCACTGCCTTTGCTGCCTCTCTGGACGTTGCGGATCATCCGCTCAATCTGACGCGATGTATCCAGCAATTCCTGATAGGCCCGTTCCGCCACGTCCCGTTCACCCACCGCGCTCTGCAGTAATTGTTCCTGATCTTTTTTCCGGGCTTCAATAATGACTTTCTTTTCCGCGGCCACCCGTTTCATTTCCAGAATAGCGGCCCGGTCCCGCTCCAGTTCCGCCCGTTTTTGGGCCACCAGATCCCGTTCGGCCCGTACCTGGGCCACCAGTGTCAGATCCTGGTTGACAACCCGTTTCAACAAATCCATCCGGGTGGAAAAATCGAGAAAGTCTGACGCTCCCAACAGCACATCCACATAGCTGACCTGGCCATTTTCATAAATGTCCCGCATCCGTTTGTTCAGTACCTGGCTGCGTTCCGCCAACCGTTTCTCCGCTTTGTTCAACAAATCAGTATTGGTGACAATCTGCTTTTCCGTAGCAGCCAGTTGACTCATGATATTATTATAATCCTGCTGGGCTCCGGTCAGTTCCATCTGGATGTTCTGCAGTTTGCCGGCCACGCTGTCCACCTGCTGTTGTGCCTGGGACAGCTTGTTTTGCTGTGTCTGCATCTGCTCGTTGACCCGCTGCAGTTCCTCTTGTTTTTGCTGTACATCTTCCGCCAGCGCCAGGCTGGCCGGTCCGCTCAAGAACGCCATCGTCAAGAGCACCGCCGTCATTCTTTTGAAGTTCATCCACATTCCTCCTGTTCCCGGCTTCTTTCCGGCTTATTATACATTCATAAACCGCCGCAGCGAGATCGTGCTCCCCAGAGCGCCGATGGCAGTGCCGACAATCAATAAAGCCACACTGATAATCGTTAAAAAAGGATATTTGGGAATCAAAGGCAAAAATGCCAGTGATTCATATACCCGTTCCGTAAACAGGCTATAGCTTTCGATCAGCGCCAGCACCGCCAGCAACGCACCAAAGAATCCCAGTACCATGCCTTCGATCAGGAATGGCCAGCGGATAAACCAGTCGGTGGCTCCCACATATTTCATGATGCCGATCTCTTTGCGCCGGGCAAACACCGTGATCCGAATGGTGTTGGAGATAATAAACAATGCTGCCAACGCCAGGAAAATAATCAGAACCAAGCCAAACACCCGGATCATTTTCGTCAATTGGAACAACTGTTCAATGACTTCCTGCCCGTACTTGGTATTTTCCACGCCTTTGAGCTGGCTGATCGCCTGGGCGGTCGGCTTCACCTGCTCCGGTCGCTCCAGTTTGATCTCAAAAGCATTGGGCAGCGGGTTAGTATCTCCCAGCGCGCTGAGCAAGCCCTGCTGCTGCCCCAGTCGGTCCTTAAACCGGGTCATCGCCGTTTCCTTGTCCACAAACAATACCTGCGATACGCCCGGCATGTTGCTGATCCGGGTGCCAATCTCCCGCATATCCCGGTCACTCATGCCATCCTGCAAATAGGCCGTCACCTGGATTTGCGACTCCAGCGCCGAAGCCATATGGTTCAGATTCAGCACCATCACCAGGAAAACGCCCAGAATCAGAAGCGACAGCGCCACGGTGCTGACTGACGCCACACTCATCAGCGCATTATGCTTCAGGGAGGAAAATGCTTCTTTGATAAAATATTCAAAGGTTCTAATCCTCATAGCCGTAGACCCCTCTTTCTTGGTCGCGGACTATGCGGCCCTTTTCGATGGCAATCACCCGTTTTTGCATACCGTCCACCACCGTTTTGTCATGGGTTGCCATAACAATGGTGGTACCGGATTTATTGATCCGGTCAAACACTTTCATGATGTCCCAGGACGTATCCGGATCCAAATTGCCGGTCGGTTCATCGGCAATCACCACCCGGGGATTGTTTACAATAGCGCGGGCAATGGCCACCCGCTGCTGCTCACCGCCGGACAGTTCCGCCGGATACGCCCGGATCTTGTGCCGCAGGCCCACCAAGTCCAGCACCGCTTGCACCCGTTTCTGGATTTCCCGCCGGGGCTCCTCAATGACGCGCATCGCAAAAGCGACGTTATCAAACACCGTTTTATTAGGCAGCAAACGGTAATCCTGGAACACGATACCCAGACCGCGCCGCAGATATGGCACTTCTTCCGGTTTCAGCGCCGTCACATCCCGGCCATTGACAACAATTTTGCCGCTGGATGCCACTTCTTCACGGAAAATCAGTTTAACAAACGTGGATTTACCGGCTCCGCTGGGACCAACCACAAAGACAAAATCGCCCTTTTCAATGCTTACCGTAACATTAGTCAGAGCTACAGAACCAGTTTCATATATTTTGCTCAAGTCTTGCATCTGAATCAAAACCGATATACCTCCTGGATCTTACGACCCTTTTATACGAATTATACAAATCAAACCGCAGCGTGAATCACCGGGAAGACGCCCGGCACAGTGCTCGCAACCGCCGAAAGTATAAACTTATTGCCCAAAAAGCGCTCTCGCTTTCCGCAAGTAAAAACTTACACCAAATAGTTTCTTTCGACACCTGCCGAAAAATCCCTTTTTTTTACTCCTGTTTTATCGCAAAAAACTTCCGGATCGCCGGTCTATGAAGATTTTCTCGCCAAGACCCGTCGGGTCGCACCCACAATGTCGGCGGCAGTCAGGCCAAACTTTTTCAGTAAGTCCTGCGGCGTTCCCGATTCGCCAAAGCGGTCCTGAATACCGACCCGTTCCAACGGAACCGGGCATTGCTCGCCCAGTACTTCCGCCACGGCGCCGCCTAAGCCACCCAACACGCTGTGTTCTTCACAACTGACAATCGCGCCGGTATCCCGGGCCGCCGCCACAATCGCCGCCGTATCCAGCGGTTTGATCGTGGCCATGTTCAACACCCGAACGCTAACGCCTTCAGCCGCCAATAGTTTCGCCGCTTCCACCGCCGCCGAGGTCAACATGCCGCAGGCAATCAGCGTGACATCCTTACCGTCCGCCAACTGCGCCGCTTTGCCCAGCGTGAATTGGTACTTCTCATCAAAGACATCTGAAGCCGCCATCCGTCCCAGCCGCAGATATACCGGTCCCTTGACCGCCGCCGCCGCACGAACGGCCTGGCGGGTTTCCGCCGCATCCGCCGGCACGATGACCGTCATTCCCGGCAATACCCGCATCAGGGCAATGTCTTCCACCGTCTGGTGAGACGCGCCGTCCTCGCCGACGGTAATGCCGGCATGGGTCGCGGCGATTTTTACATTCAGGCCCGGATAGCAAATGGAATTGCGCACCTGTTCAAATGCCCGCCCGGACGCAAACATGGCAAAAGTGGAGACAAACGGCAGTTTGCCAGCCGCCGCCAGGCCAGCCGCCACGCCCATCATATTCTGCTCGGCAATGCCGCAGTTTACGAACCGGTCCGGATACATCTTGGCAAATTCATTGGTTTTGGTGGATTTGGACAAATCGGCGTCCAGGACCACAATATTGGAATTTTCCCCGCCCAGTGCTTTCAGTTCTTCACCATAAGCCTCACGGGTCGCTAATACTTTACCCAAAATCACGCACCTCGATTCTGCAATCTTTGTTTTATTTTCCGAAAACAATCCTTGTCTATTCCTGAAGCAAGTGCTCCAATTCTTTTAAAAACAACAGGCATTCCTGCTGGCTGGGCGCCTTGCCGTGCCAGTCCACCGCATTTTCAATGCTGCAGACGCCTTTGCCTTTGACGGTTTTCGCTACAATCATCGTCGGCTGGCCTTTGGTGGCCTGCGCCGTCGCCACGGCCTGTGCGATGGCTTCGTAATCGTGCCCGTCGATCACCAGCACGTTCCAGCCAAAGTTTTGCCATTTTTCCGGAATCGGCAGCGGCGACATCACTGTTGCCACCGGACCGTCAATCTGCAGGCCGTTAAAATCCACAAACGCCGTCAAATTGTCCAGTTTATAGTGAGCGGCAAACATCGCCGCCTCCCAAACCTGACCTTCCTCCAGTTCGCCGTCACCCAGCAGCGCGTAAACCCGGCCGGCTTTGCCGTCCAGTTTGTTGGCCAGCGCCATACCGCAGGCGGCACTGATTCCCTGCCCTAAAGAGCCGGTGGACATATCCACCCCCGGTGTGGAACCAAGGCTGGGATGACCCTGCAAATGGCTGCCGGTCTTACGCAGCGTCAGCAGATCCGCTTCCGGGAAAAAACCCCGTTCCGCCAGCGTGGCGTACAACACCGGCGCGGCATGTCCTTTGGACAGTACGAACCGGTCCCGCTCCGGCCATTCCGGCCGTTGCGGGTCAATGCTCATCACCTGAAAATACAACGTGGCCAGGATATCGGCAGCGGACAGCGACCCGCCGGGATGACCCGACTTGGCTTCCGTCACCATTTTTACGATATTCCGCCGGATGGACAGGGCCCGGCGGGCCAGTTCCTCCGTCTGTGCGACGGTCAGGCGGTGTGCACCGCCGCCATTGCCGGATTCCTTTGCTATAACCATATTTACAACCTCCTAATTTTGCGAGTGGGCGTTGAAACCCTCGCCTAATACTTCATGGGCATCAGTCACAATCACGAAAGCCCGGTTATCAATCCGGGCCACCAGGTTTTTCACCCGCGAAACCTCCCGGATGCTAACCACACAAAACACCACATTCCGTTCCGTACCGGTATAAGCCCCCCGGCCGGCCAGGAACGTGACCCCCCGGCCCAGTTCCTGTAAAATGGCATCCGCCACCTGGTCCGAATGGACGGACATGATAAAAAAAGCCTTGGCGGAACGGGGTCCTTCCTGAATCAGATCAATGATCTGCGCCGTAACGAACAGACAAATCAGCGCGTACAGCGACAGTTCCGCATTGCCGAAGGCAACACCGGCCAGGGCGATAATGAAAAAATCCGCTCCCAGCAGCGCCTGCCCAATGCTGATGCCAAACACTTTATTTATCATAGCCGCCACCAAATCGGTGCCGGCAGTGGTGCCATGAAACCGGAAAACCAAACCCATGCCCACGCCGCAGACCACTCCGCCGTACAGCGCGTTCAGCAACAGGTCATGGGTCAGTACGGGGATATAAGGAACGGTCAAATCGATAGTTATCGACATGATTGCCGCCGCAAACAACGTATTGGCCCCAAAACGGCCACCCAGCAAGCGAATGCTGATCAGCAGCAGAGGGATATCAAAAGACAGCATCGTCATCCCCACCGGCAGTCCCGTCAGGTGGTGAATTACCGTGGCCAGGCCGCTGGTGCCGCCGGCGGCAATTTTATGGGGAATCAAAAACATATTCAACGCAACGGCGGTGATCACCACCCCCAGCGTAATGCCCAAATAATCCCGCAATCGAGTCATGCTACCGCCTCCTCATGGGATCGCAAACCGGCGAACCCAGGGTCAGGGCTTTTTTAGTTCCCCGCCCAGCAACGCCACCGCCAGCTCCGCATTCCGGAATGCTTTTTGCCACAGCCCGGTCAGCCGTTCTTCCCGTTCCGGATTATTCTGTTTCCGTTGCTGCCAGTGCAGCCGGACCGCTTCCAGCAGTTGCTCCGGCTGCAGGGTATCCAGGCTGCCGACCGGCGTCTCTCCCAATGTCTCCAGAAATCCGTCGATTTTGGGATCGTAGGAAATACCGACCAGCGGTGTGTGCATCACCGCGGCAAAGATCAGGGCGTGCAGCCTGATTCCCACCAGCAAGTCCATATTCCCCACCAACGACAACAGTTCACCATTGGTATAGCACTCCGGCAGCACCGTCGCCGGGAAGGTCATACGGTCGGCAATCGCCTGGGACGCCGTCAGGTCATCGGGATATTGCATCGGTAAAAACACAATCCGGGCTCCCAGTTCCTCGCTCATCCGATCCAGCGCCGCCGCCAGCACTTCTTTGTAGCGCCCGCCGGCCTTCCATTCCCGGACCGAAACGCCAATTCGCGGCGTCACGCCCTCGACACCGTGCCGGCGCAAAATGTTCCGGCCAATCTGCCGGTCAATGGGATGCGTAGTCAACACGGAATCCGCGGTCAGATAAACGGGCGGCGCCGTAATCCCCAACGCCGCCAGCTCCGTCAGCGACCCTTCGTCCCGGACGGTAATCAGATCCGTCCGGTTCACAATCTGCCGCATCGCCGCCCGGGCCAGACCACCCCGTACCGGTCCGATGCCCTGCGCGTACAGCATGACCGGTTTCCCCAGCAACTGCGCCAGCAACATAATGCTCAAATAATAATGGAGGCTGCGACCACTGGTCACGTCCTGCAACAGGCTGCCGCCGCCGCTGATCAACAAATCAGCCTGAACCAGCCGCCGGGCAATGGCGGGGTAATTCATCCGGTATACCGCATCCACACCGTGGCGTCGCCGGGTATTTTCCGGATCGCCGGAAATCACCGTAATCCGGATGTGAGGATCCACATCGGTCAACGCCTCAATCATGGCGGTCAGCATCGCTTCATCCCCGGCGTTGGAAAAACCGTAATAGCCGGATACGACTACACTACTCATCGGCCGCCATTCTCCTTTCCCAGGCTGCCGCCAGTTGCAACAGCACCTGTACCGCCACTACCGCCAGAATTCCCAGCACTGCGCCCACCATCAGGCCATCCAGGCCCCGCATCACCGACATCAACACCGGGGAACGCAAATGGGCAAAGGTTTCCACCATAGAACTCTGACCCACCGTCGCCAGCATAATCAGGGCAAAATGCCCAATGCGCGGCCACTGCCGGGCCACCGCCATCACCGCCAGCAAATAGGCGGGATGACCGATTAAAAATTCTTTTTCCCGAGGCCGGGCGTACATCGCCTGATCCAGGAAATTCCTCAGTTTGATTTCAATATCCGGCACCGGCACTCCCGCCGTATGCCCGGAGCGGCCAATGTAAACCAAGGCCACCGCCGCCGCCGCGCCAAACATCAGTAACGTCCGGATGGTCACCGGAAAATCCAGCAGTCGCTTTACCTGCCGGGAAAAACCCCGGGCACCTGCCGCTTCCACCTCGGCAAACAAGTGGTAGCGGGTCAGGTAAACCACCACCATTAGTAAGAGCGGCGCCACGAAGGTTACCTTCACGCCCCGAAAAATTTCCATTTCCAGAAAGAAACGCACATCCGCCAGCACCGCGCCCAGATACAGTCCCCCGGCCAGGGAAATCGCCGAAACCACCACCAGTGCAGTCAGACCACCGACCAAAACTTTGCCCAGGCCCGGAGACGCCGCCGGTTGCTGATCCATACGCCGCTGCCAGTAGTCCAGACTCCAGGTCATGGCCAGCACCGGAAAAATCACCGCACATTCCAGCGCAACCATTTGTCGCACCAACAATCCGCCGCCCTTAAGCACCGGAACCGTCAGCAATATTGACAACACTGCCCAGAGTCCATATTGCCAGCGAACAGCCAGCGGCAAAATCAGCGCCAAAAAGAGTACGCCGGAAGCCGTGGCACCGGCAATCACCGCGGCCAAAAGCAGCGGCGACGGGAAATAAGGTTCAAAGGTATCAGCCCGGCCAAAGGAAAATCCTTTTCTCAGCAACTCTTTTTTCGCTTCCTGCACATAAAACAAATTGGTTTCCGTCATCGTCTTGCCCGGTTCGATTTTTTCGCAACGCCGCAGCAGATTCATACGAATATTCCGCTCCGGATCGGTGACGCCAATCCGCCGCACCGATTCCGCCACGGTGATTTTTGGCAATTCATCTTTAGGAATGGTATACGCCCGCACAGAACGGTAACCATTGTCCACTGCCAGCGGCAGCAGCCCATCCTGCCGGACAAACTGCAATTGGACCGGATGTTCAATCATGGCCAGGCTCATCCCCCGCTGCTGCATCTTCTGCGCCACCAGCGGCAACTGTCCCGGATAGCCCAGCGCCTCTTCGCCCACAAACATAAACGATGTCAGCCGCTCTCCCAGTTGGGCTTTATCCAGCCGGTCAAACAAAGCCTCCACGTCCGCCGCGGTCACCTTGGCATAATTGGCCGGACGGGCCACCACCATCAAACCCTGCGCCGCCGCCAAACGCATTTCCGCTGTTGACAATCCCAGATTCCATTTCATAATTTTTTCGTGATTGGTCCGCACTTCCAGCATCGGCTGACCGCCAACCGACACCTCCGCCACACGGTCAGCCCCCAGACGTCGCGCCAAATCTTCCTTCAGTTCTTCAAACAACGCCGGATCGGAACCGGTCACCGCCAGATATAAAGCCTCCGGCCGGAAAGTTCCCGCCGCCAGCCCCACACTTTGACTCACGCCACCGGCTTTTTGCTCCTGCAGCAGCGTGGTGCCGGACAATACCGCCACCTGGCCGGTACGGGTCAGTTTTTCCAAGTTGGTGTCCGATACGGCCAGCGAGTTCACACCGGCTTCCCGGAACCGGGTCATCAGTTCCGGCAGTGGGACGCCGTCAATCTGAGACAGTTCCACCACGTCATCATAATCCATGACCAGCTCCACCCGGGAATTTTTATCTTCCACCCGGTGGCGTTGCCAGTCAATGGTTAACGCCGCCAAAAGCCCCAGAACAATCAGTGCTATCAGCAACCGGTTATACGTATAGCATCGAGCCAAGAGTCACTCCACCTTATCTTCATTCTTCAATCATTCCGTAATTTAGGGAACCTGTCCCGCCGCCCGGACCATCACTCGGCCCTGTTCCATCTCCAATTGCTGAAGATGCACCGGAAACGGCGCCTTATTCAAATCAGCCAGTAAAATCTCCGTTGTTGTGGAACCGGTGATTTTTCCCAATGCAATCTGTGTAACCCCCACGCGCTGGGTAACGAATTTTATCTGCTGGCCATCGGCCACAATCCGGCCTTCCATGTTTACCGCCACCTGGGCTACTCCGGGCAGGCCGACTTCTCCGCTAACCGTGGTTTTTTCCGGCGTCACGGTTACCTGGGCGTTCCGAACGCCCTTCACATCCCGGTTCAGATGCCGGGACAGTTCTTCCTGGGAAATCACCGCCGTCAGGTCAATATTCGCCGCCGATTTCAGCATCAGCCGCCGTTGGCTGTACAGCGAGGCAATGTCCAGTTCCACCCGTTCCAGCCGCATCGTTACCCGGGAAAAAGTCAATTTATCAATTTTCACTTCGTCGCCGTCCACTGCCAGCAGGTCAAACTGTCCTGCCAGCATCCGGCAAGCCGGCCGGCTCTGGGCCGTCACGCTCACCTGACTGTCGCCGGTCATACGCGACAGACTGTGCCCTACCAGCGCCGCCACCGCCTGGGGCAGAATCACTTCCACCGCCAGCGCCGCCACCGCGATAATAACAAGAAATATACTCACTCGCCGTTTTAGCATGTCCTAACCTCGTTTGCCGGCAGCACCGCTGCCGCTACAATCCGCTTTTTAGATACGATTCAATAAACAGGTCAATCTCGCCGTCCATCACCGACTGTACATTGCCGGTTTCGGCCCCCGTCCGGTGATCCTTCACCAGACTATAGGGATGAAACACATACGACCGGATCTGACTGCCCCATTCAATGGCCTGGTATTCACCGCCGATTTCAGCAATCTTTTCGTCCTGCCGCTGGCGTTCCAGCTCAAACAATTTGGCCCTCAGCAATTTCATGCATTGCTCCCGGTTCTGGATCTGGGACCGCTCACTTTGGCACTGGGCCACCAAACCGGTGGGCAGATGCGTCATCCGCACCGCCGAATCGGTTTTGTTGATATGCTGACCGCCGGCGCCGCTGGCCCGGTAGGTGTCTACCCGCAAATCCACCGGATTGATGTTGACTTCCACCGAATCGTCAATTTCCGGCATGATATCCACGGCTGCAAAGGACGTGTGGCGCCGGCCGCTGGCATCGAAAGGCGAGATTCGCACCAACCGGTGCACCCCTTTTTCCGAGCGCAAATATCCGTAGGCGTTGGGACCGGTAATCATCAGTGTCACACTTTTGACGCCGGCTTCGTCCCCCGCCAGAAAATCCATGGTCTCCACCTTGCACTGATTGCGTTCTGCCCAACGGACATACATCCTGAGCAACATTTGCGCCCAGTCCTGAGCTTCAGTGCCGCCGGCGCCGGCATGCAGCGTCAGAATGGCGTTATTGGCGTCGTACTCACCTGACAGCATCAGCGTCAATTCCAGATGTTCCACTTCCCGCTCCAACGCTTTCAACGTCGCCGTCACTTCCGCGTAGACGCTCTCGTCATTTTCCTCCCGGCCCAGTTCCCACAATACGCTCATGTCGCTGAACCGTCCCGCCCGACTGTCATACTGCCCCACGCTGTCCTTCAGCCGGGTCAGCTGCTGCATCACTTTCTGCGCCGCTTCCGGGTCATCCCAAAAGTCCGGCGCCGCCATCTGGTCTTCCAAATGTTCTATCTGCTCGCTTTTGCCGGCAACGTCAAAGGGAAACCCTCACTTCATCCAGCCGTTTGCCCATCTCCTCGATGGGGATTCTCAAATCTTCCAACAACACGCTTTCTCAACTCCATTGTTTCCGTATTTAATATTGTTTTACTTTGATCATTTATCATGGACTTCCGTCTATTTCCCCATACCGCAGCAACGTTTGTACTTTTTCCCCGAACCGCAGGGACATAGTTCGTTGCGTCCGGTCTGTTCGCCGTGAACCACCGGTTTATGTTCCGTCGCGTTCTCTTCTTCCCCGTGGCTGGCCTGCGCCTGCTGCAGATGATCCTCCGGCTGGGAAATGATGTTCACCCGGAACATATACTTGACGATATCATCCTGCATCTGCTCAATCATCTGCTGGAACATATCATAGGCCTCTATTTTGTATTCAATCAGCGGATCCTTCTGGCCGTAAGCCCGCAGGCCGATACCCTGGCGCAGCATTTCCATGGCGTCCAGATGGTCCATCCATTTGGTATCCGCCACCCGCAGCATCACAACTTTTTCCAGTTCCCTCATATTCTCTTCGCCAAACAGCAGCTCCCGGCCGGAGTACGCTTGCTGCGCCGCTTCCAGCAACGCTTCCTGCAGCTCAATCCGGCTGTATTTCTCCAGTTCGGCCGGTGTCAGCTGCCCTTCCGGCGCATAATACTCCTCACAGAAGTGAATCAGTCCCGGATAATCCCATTCTTCCTGATAGACCTTTTCGTTGGCGTAAAGATTCATCCCCTGTTCCACCACTTTGGCGATCATATTGAAAATGTTTTCCTTCAGGTCGTCGCCCAGCAGGATTTTCCGCCGCTGGCTGTAAATGACTTCCCGCTGCTGGTTCATGACATCGTCATATTCCAACACATGTTTACGGATATCAAAGTTCCGGGCTTCCACCTTTTTCTGAGCCTGCTCGATGGAGCGGGTAATCAGCGCATGCTCAATCGGCTCATCCTCTTCCATCCCCAGCTTGTCCATAATGCTGGCGATATTATCGGAACCAAACAGCCGCATCAGATCATCCTCCAGCGACAGGTAGAACCGGGTCGAGCCGGGATCTCCCTGACGGCCGGAACGGCCCCGCAGCTGATTGTCGATCCGGCGGCTCTCATGGCGCTCCGTACCGACGATATGCAATCCGCCCAGCGCCGCCACACCGTCACCCAACACGATATCGGTACCCCGACCGGCCATATTGGTGGCGATGGTCACCGCATCCCGCTGTCCGGCCTGGGAGACAATCTGGGCTTCCATTTCATGAAACTTGGCGTTCAGCACATTATGCACCACGCCTTTTTTCTTCAGCATTTCGCTCAAATCCTCGGACTGGGCGATGGACGTGGTGCCCACCAGCACTGGCTGGCCCTTGGCGTGGCGTTCGGCGATTTCTGTCACCGCCGCCCGGTACTTGGCCCGCTTGGTTTTATAAATCACGTCGGGCAAATCTTCACGCACCATCGGCTGATTGGTGGGGATCACGATAACATCCAGACCGTAAATTTTACGGAATTCCGCTTCCTCGGTCTTGGCGGTACCGGTCATACCGGCCAGCTTCTTGTACATACGGAAGTAGTTCTGGAAGGTAATCGTGGCCAAAGTCTGGCTTTCCCGTTCGATCTTGACCCCTTCCTTGGCTTCGATGGCCTGATGCAGACCATCCGAATAACGCCGGCCAAACATCAGACGGCCGGTAAATTCATCGACGATGATGACTTCCCCGTCCTTCACCACATACTCCTTGTCGCGGTGCATCAGCGCATGAGCCCGGAGCGCCTGGTTGAAGTGATGGGACAGTTCAATATTCTCACTCTCGTAGAGATTTTTCACGTTCAACAGTTTTTCCGCCTTGGCGATGCCGCTTTCCGTGGGCGCCACCGTATGGGCTTTCTCATCGACGGTATAGTCTTCTTCCGCCTTCAGTTTCGGCACCACTTTGGCCAGTACATAATACAAATCGGTGGATTTTTCTCCCGGTCCGGAAATAATCAGCGGCGTCCGGGCCTCATCCACCAGAATGCTGTCCACTTCATCGACGATGGCGTAATTCAACGGTCGTTGCACCATCTGCTCATGATGCACCACCATATTGTCCCGCAGATAGTCGAAACCAAACTCGTTATTGGTGCCATAGGTTACGTCGGCGCCATAGGCTTCCCGGCGCTGTTCAAAATCCAGTCCATGGACAATCAGGCCCACGGACAGCCCCAGGAAACGGTAAATCTGGCCCATCCATTCGCTGTCGCGGCGGGCCAGGTAATCATTGACGGTGATGACGTGCACGCCGTCGCCGGTTAACGCATTCAGGTACACCGGCAGGGTCGCCACCAAAGTTTTTCCTTCGCCGGTACGCATTTCGGCAATTTTTCCTTCATGCAGCGTGATGCCGCCCAGCATCTGCATATCAAAGTGGCGCATTCCCAATACCCGCCGTGATGCCTCCCGCACCACAGCAAAAGCTTCCGGCAACAGATCCTCGAGCGTTTGACCGTCGGCCAGACGCTGACGAAATTCCCCTGTTTTCGCCGCCAGTGAAGCGTCGCTCATCCCCTGAAGAGCCGCTTCCAAAACATTGACCTTCTCCATCATCTTCGACATCCGTTTGATCTCTTTTTCATTATCGTCACCCAACAGACGTTTGAGAAACTTGAGCAAATCCATCAACTCCCGGTTTTTCATTCCTTATTAAATCCTGTCCGGAGACGAATCATCCGGCCATTATACGAAAGCAATCCGAATTGGCGCTGGGTCTCCAGCGCCTGCGCGAAAGGCATGATTTAACCCTTATATTTTAACAGAAGCCCTGTCTAAAGTCAAAAATCCTTCCGTGTTTTTCAGCAGTTCTGCGGAATCGCTGCACAGAAAAACCCCGAGTCGCAACCCGGGGTTGTATCACATCCTATTCGTTTGTCGCTCGAAAGACTAGAACTCCGGTTCAATCAAACCGTAATTGCCGTCTTTGCGGCGATAAATCACGTTGACGTCTTCGGTGTCCGAATTGGTGAAGACGAAGAAATCATGATGAATCAGATTCATTTGCATAATCGCCTCATCCACCGCCATCGGTTTCACGGCGAACCGTTTGGTTTTGACCACCCGGGTTTCCTCGCTCACTTCGATACCCTGCGCGGCACCGGCCGGCATCTCCACCATTTTGAAAGCGCCTTGCCGCAGTTTGCGGGACAATTTCGTTTTATATTTTTCGATTTGTTTTTCCAGCTTCTCGATCACCAAATCAACGGAAGTGTACATGTCGGAGGTGGCTTCCTCGCCCCGGAGCAGCATCCCATTTAGTGGTACAGTCACTTCCACAATATGGCGGCCTTTTTCTACGGTAAGGATTGCGGTGATTTCGTCCAGCGTCTCAAAGTACTTGCTGATTTTCCCGACACGCTTGGCGACATAATCCTTCAGAGGCGGTGTAATTTCTACATTTCTGCCGCGTACTGTTACTGCCATATTCATTCAACCCCTTTCCATGAGTCTTACTACATAGTATTCCCTGCACAATGAGAAAATCCTGTTTTTTTCCTGTCGAAAAATTCAATCTTTTTATGTTTTTATGAACAAAAGTTCCGATTTTTTTCACTAAATCGCTTCTTAGTGTAACATATGGCATTCATTGGCAGGCAACTCCGGGGTAAAATGTTTATATAAAAATCAAAAACCCGGCATTACGCCGGGTAACTGAACGACCATTCAGGAAGCTTTGTAAACGTTGGCAGCCTGCGGTCCGCGAGCGCCTTCTACAATTTCAAACTCAACTTCTTGGCCTTCGTTCAGAGTCTTGAAGCCCTGGTCCTGGATGGCCGAGAAATGAACAAATACATCGCCACCGTCTTCTCTCTCAATAAAGCCATACCCTTTTTCCGCGCTAAACCATTTCACTTTTCCAATCATGTATAATTCCTCCTTACTTGAACTGCACGACCGCATGCGGTCACGAAAAAAACTATAACATAAAGCAACGCACCTGTCAATTCCACAAACCCTTGAAAACACTGAAAGACGGCTATTTTTCGTTAAATTCTGAACAAAGCGTTATTTTTCAAAGAATTTTGGACAGGAAGGCCTGCGTTCGCTCTTCCCGGGCATTGGCAAAGATTTCCTCCGGTGCCCCTTCTTCCACAATCCGGCCTTCGTCCATAAAAATAACCCGGTCGCCCACTTCCCGGGCAAAGCCCATTTCATGAGTCACCACCACCATGGTCATTCCTTCTTCCGCCAACGCTTTCATCACATCCAGCACTTCTTTAATCATTTCCGGGTCCAGCGCGGAAGTCGGCTCGTCAAACAGCATGACTTTCGGTCTCATGGCCAACGCCCGGGCAATAGCCACCCGTTGCTGCTGGCCTCCGGACAATTGCTCCGGATAGGCCTGAGCCTTATCCGCCAGGCCGACCTTCGCCAGCAGATCCCGGGCAACGGCCTGTGCCTCCCCTTTGGGCATTTTACGGACCTGCATCGGCGCCAGGGTAATATTATCCAGGACGGACATGTGCGGGAACAGGTTGAAGCGTTGAAACACCATGCCGACTTCTTCCCGGACTTTATTAATATTAGCCTCGCCGCTGAGCGGAATCCCATCAACGACGATCTCGCCGCCAGTGGGTTCCTCCAGATAATTGATACAGCGCAACAGCGTGCTCTTGCCGGAACCGCTGGGACCGATGATCACCACCACTTCCTGTTCACTGACATGCGCGCTGACGTCTTTCAGCACATGGAGGGAGCCAAAATGTTTATGCAAATTTTTAATGCTTATCATCAATTTTGTACCTCCGCTCCAGATAGTCTACTAAGCGCGCGATGGCGAACGTCATGATCAGATAAATCACCGCCACCGTCATCCAGATCTCAAAGGATCCATACGTGCGGGCAATAATCAACTGCCCCCGCCGGGTTAACTCCTCAAATCCGATAACCGATACCAGCGAAGAATCTTTCAACATGGCGATAAACTCATTGCCCAACGGCGGAATAATCCGTTTAAACGCCTGCGGCAAAATAATAAACCGCATGGTTTGGGCCCAGGTCATGCCCAGCGAGCGTCCCGCTTCCATCTGCCCTTTATCGATGGACTGGATACCACCGCGAAAAATCTCCGCCACATACGCGCCGCTGTTGATGCTGCAGGCGGTAATGGCCGCCACGAACGGGTCAATCCGCTGCCCCAAAATCATTGGCAACGCAAAATAAATGATGAAAATTTGCACCAGCAGCGGCGTTCCCCGAATAAAATCCACGTATACCGCTGCCAGAAACTTCAGCAGCCGCCTGGTTGACAGTCTGGCCATGCCGACAAACATGCCAATCAGTAAACCAAATCCCACACTGAGCACCGTAATCTGGATTGTCACGCCAGCGCCCAGCAGCAGCAGCGGCAAAGAACGAACGACTAAATCAATATCAAAATTCATCTCGGCCCACCCTTAACTTTCAAATCACTTCCGCACAGCACGGTCCCGCCGGTTGTTCCCAAATCCCACCGGTCCAAACCCAAACAGTCCAAAGGCGCAACCGAAGTCGCGCCTTTGCGTAAACATCATCGCCCGGTTCTCAGGTTTATTGGGGCGCTTTTTTACCGAACCACTTCACGTATATTTTTTCATACTCGCCATTCTTTTTCAGTTCATCCAGCGCCTTGTTGATCTTCTCAATCAACTCAGTATTTTTCTTGGCGGTGGCAACGCCGTATTCTTCGGCGTTCATCGGTTGACCGACAATCTTGGCATCCTTGCTGCCCGCCTGCGAAATATAGTATTCGTTGACCGGTAAATCATTAACCACGGCGTCCACACCGCCGGCTTTCAGTTCCAAAAAGCATTCCGGCGCGGTATTGAACTCACGGACTTTGGCATCCTTGATTTTTTTCGCGGCCTCAGCGCCGGTGGTGCCGATCTGTACCGCCAATCGTTTGCCTTCCAGATCTTTGAAATCTTTCAATGTGTCATTGTCGATTTTGACCACCATCGACAAGCCGGATTTGTAGTAGGGCTTGGAAAAGTTTACTTTTTTAGCCCGTTCCTCGGTAATGGTCATAGCCGAAATGGCCGCGTCGATATTACCGGAATCCAGAGCCGGAATCAGTCCGTCAAAGTTCATGCTCTGGACCTGCACTTCCAGACCGGCCTGCTTGCCGATCGCCTTGATCAGATCCATGTCAAAGCCGACATACTCCTTGGTTTTTTCGTCCATGAACTCAAACGGGGCAAACGCCGTGTCCGAACCTACCTTTAACACCTTGCCCTTGGCGGAATCCGCCGGCTTAGCCTGCTCTTTCGGCGCCTGCTGTCCGCAGCCGGCCAGCGCCAGCATCAGAAGAAACACGCAGAGTATCGCCACGCTCATCCATTTTTTTGACATCTGTTTTCCTCCTTTTTTTGATAGCCGCTTCCATTTTACGTTAATAATTATACGTAAGTGCAATTCATTGTGCAAGAACTTTTTCCAGCAAAATCAAACAAAAAAGGCCCGCGTAACGGGCCCCATAAAAACTCAGGTAGCTAAATAATATGGTATGTAAAAAGT